>DASZUW010000230.1:0-8222 GCA_035547475.1 Solirubrobacterales bacterium | reverse complement strand
CCGCGCCGCGCTCCCTCACCCGCGCCGGCCCTCCCGCGGATGCCGTGCCGACCACAGCCGCCGTCAGGGGTCGGCACGGCATCCGCGACAGCTCGGACGGCCGCAAGCCCCCGTCGGGGTCGAAGACCGCACCTGTGCCGTCCCGTCACACAGCGTGTGGAATCCGTGGGAGCGGGAACCTCGTCGGGGTGGGAAATATCGTGGCACGATCTATTTGGAGGTCGGCGGGAGGGTGATCGACGGGGTCACGGCGCGGACGTTCGCGGTGCCGACCGAAAGGCCGGAGTCCGACGGCACGCTCGAGTGGGACTCGACCACGATCGTGGTGGTCGAGGTGGCGGCGGGCGGGGAGACCGGGGTCGGCTACACCTACTCGCACGCGGCCGCGGGGATGGTCGTCGAGTCGGTGCTGGCGCCGCTGGTCGAAGGGGCCGACCCGATGGCGCCGCCCGCGACCTGGGCGAAGATGCGCCGGGCGGTCCGCAACGTCGGCTACGAGGGCATCGCGGCGATGGCGATCGCCGCCGTCGACATCGCGCTCTGGGACCTGCGCGCGAAGCTTCTGGGGCTCTCGCTGGCCGACTCGCTCGGCCGCGCCCGCGACGCCGCGCCCGCCTACGGTAGCGGCGGCTTCACGTCGCTGCACGGCGAGGATCTGGCGGCGCAGCTGCGCGGCTGGGCGGAGGCGGGCTTTGCCGCGGTGAAGATGAAGGTCGGCCGCGAACCCGAGCGCGACCGCGCCCGCCTGGCCGCCGCGCGCGAGGCGATCGGCCCCGACGTCGCCCTGATGGTCGACGCCAACGGCGCCTTCGACCGCCGCGAGGCCCTGCGCCAGGCCGAGCTCTACGCCGAGCTCGGCGTCGTCTACCTGGAGGAGCCGGTCTCCTCCGCGGACCTCGAGGGCCTCGCCTGGCTGCGCGACCGCGTCCCCGCCGGGATCGTGATCGCCGCCGGCGAGTACCTCTGGGACCTCGCCGCGATGGCGCGGATGGCGCCCTGCGTCGACGTCCTCCAGGCCGACGTCACCCGCTGCGGCGGCATCACGCCGCTGCTGCGCGCCGACGCTCTCTGCGCCGCCCACGCCGTCCCCTTCTCCGCCCACTGCGCGCCGCAGGTCTCCGCCCACCTCACCTGCGCGATCGAGCGCGCCGTCCACCTCGAGTACTTCCACGACCACGCTCGCCTCGAGCCGCTGCTCTTCGACGGCACGATCGAGCCGGTCGCGGGCGAGCTCCGCCCCGACCCCGCCCGCCCCGGCCTCGGCCTCGCCCTCCGCGCGGAGGCCGAGGAGTTCGCCGTCACCCCGCGGGGTACCCATGCCCGACCACCGAAGCGAGAGGAGTTGCGATGAGTGACACCGTCGGCGACCAGCTGCTCGGCCGCCTGGCCGGCGAGTGGGGGGTCAAGCGGATCTACGGCTACCCCGGCGACGGGATCAACGGGATCATGGGCGCCTTCGAGCGCGAAGGCCCGCGGCCCGAGTTCGTCCAGGTTCGCCACGAGGAGATGGCCGCCTTCATGGCCTGCGCGCACGCCAAGTTCACCGGCGAGGCGGGCGTCTGCATGGCGACCTCGGGTCCCGGCGCGGTGCACCTCCTGAACGGCCTCTACGACGCCAAGCTCGACCACCAGCCGGTCGTCGCCTTCGTCGGCCAGCAGGCGCGCGCCGGCCTCGGCGGCAACTACCAGCAGGAGATCGACCTCGTCACGCTCTTCAAGGACGTCGCCGGCGAGTACGTGCAGATGGCGACCGAGCCGGAGCAGATCCGCCACCTGATCGACCGCGCGATGCGCATCGCCCTCGCCGAGCGCACCGTCACCTGCGTGATCGTCCCCAACGACCTGCAGGACGAAGAAGCGGTCGCGGCGCCGCCGCACAAGCACGGCACCGTGCACTCGGGCGCCGGCTGGGAGCGGCCCGAGGTCGTGCCGACGCCGGCGCAGCTGCGCCGCGCCGCCGACATCCTGAACGCCGGAGAGCGCGTCGCGATGCTGATCGGCGCCGGGACGCTCGGCGCCCACGAAGAGGTGATCGCGGTCGCCGACGCGCTCGGCGCGGGCGTCGCCAAGGCGCTCCTCGGCAAGGCGGCCCTGGCCGACGAGCTGCCCTGGGTCACCGGCTCGATCGGCCTCCTCGGCACCCGCCCGAGCTGGGACCTGATGCAGGAATGCGACACGCTCCTGATGGTCGGCTCGAGCTTCCCCTATTCGGAGTTCCTGCCCGAAGAGGGGCAGGCGCGCGGCGTGCAGATCGACCTCGACGGGCGCATGATCGGCATCCGCTACCCGATGGAGGCGAACCTGGTCGGCGACGCGCGGGCGACGCTGCGCGAGCTGGTGCCGCTGCTGGAGCGCAAGGAGGACCGCTCCTGGCGCCAGGGGATCGAAGCGAACGTGCGCGAATGGTGGGACACGATCGAGGCGCGGGCGCAGCAGCCGGCGGACCCGATCAACCCGCAGCTGGTCTTCGCCGAGCTCTCCAACCGCCTCCCCGACGGCGCGATCCTCAGCTCCGACTCCGGCTCCGCCGCCAACTGGTACGCCCGCGACGTGAAGATGCGGCCGGGGATGATGGCCTCGCTCTCGGGGACGCTGGCGACGATGGGCGCCGGGGTGCCCTACGCGATCGCCGCCAAGTTCGCCTACCCGGAGCGCCCCTCGATCGCCCTCGTCGGCGACGGCGCGATGCAGATGAACGGCATGGCGGAGCTCATCACCGTCGCCAAATACCACCGCGGGTGGCCCGACCAGCGGCTCATCTTCATGGTCCTGAACAACAGCGACTTAAACCAGGTGACCTGGGAGCAGCGGGTGATGAACGGCGACCCGAAATTCGAGGGCTCCCAGAGCCTCCCGCACGTCGATTACGCGCGCTTCGCCGAGCTGATCGGCCTGCGCGGCATCCGGGTCGAGGGTCCCGCCGAGGTCGGCCCGGCCTGGGACCAGGCGCTCGCCTCCGACCGCCCGACCGTCCTCGACGTCGTCACCGACCCCGAGGTGCCGCCGCTGCCCCCGCACATCACGATCGAACAGGCGAAGGCGTTCGCCTCGGCGCTCTTCGGCGGCGACCCGGCCTCGGGGCGGATGATCGCCCAGTCGCTGCGCCAGAAAGTCGCCGAGGCGCTGCCCGGGAGATGAGCGGGGTCGCGCGCAAGGCCCTGCGCAACCTGCGCCGCGGCCGCATCCAGCGCAGCCTCGCCGCGGCGACCGCGGCGAGCGCCCTGCCGCTCGGCCTCGAGATCTGGTTCGAGCACTTCCGCGGCTCCTTCGGCGACAAGTGGATGTGGACGCCGGTGGTGCTCTCGCCGGCGCTGACCGCCGCGGGGATCGCCGGGATGCGCTCCGAGCGGGCGGCGAGGACGGTGCTGCCGGCGGTCTCGGCGCTCTACTGCCTCGACGGCGCGATCGGCGTCTACACCCACGTCCAGGGCGTCCGCAAGCGGCCCGGCGGCTTCGGGGAGCCGCTCTACAACATCGTCATGGGACCGCCGCTCTTGGCGCCCGGGTCGCTGGCGCTGGTCGGCGGCATGGGCCTGGTGGCGGCGCTGGCGGGACGGGAGCGCTGAGTGTCCGGGGACGTCTCCCACCTGCGCCACCACGGCGGCGCCGCGCCGCACGAGGACCCGCGCCCGGGCCTGCCGCGCCAGCGCCGCGGCACGACCCCGCAGGGCTTCGGCCGCTATCCGGACTTCGACGTGCTCGCGCAGGGCGAGCACTGGGACGAGGTGACGCGCCGCGTCGTCCTCGACCGGGTCGAGCGGGTGCCGCCGATCCGCTTCTTCGACGACCGCGAGGCGGCGACGCTGGGCGCCTTCTGCGACACGGTGCTTGCCCAGGACCGCGAGCCGCGCGTCCCGGTGCTGGCGATGGTCGACGAGAAGCTCCACGAACGAAAGCTCGACGGCTACCGCCACGCCGACATGCCGCCGGACCCGCAGACCTGGCGGGTCGTGGCGCGCAAGCTCGACGAGGAGGCGCGCCGGCTGCGCGCCGAGGACTTCGCCGCGGCCTCGCAGGGGATCCGCGACGAGGTGGTGCGGCGCTTCGCCGCAGGCGAGCTCGAATGGGAGGAGCTGCCGGTCGACAAAGCCTGGTCGGTGGTGATGCGGATGGTCCTCGCCGCCTTCTACTCGCACCCCTGGGCGTGGAGCGAGATCGGCTTCGGCGGGCCCGCCTACCCGCGCGGCTTCGCCCGCCTCGGTCCCGGCCAGCGCGAGCACTGGGAGACGCCGCCGGAGTTCGAGGTCGACCCGGTGTCCGACGTGCGCGAGCGAGGGGTGGACTGAGCGTGGGCACCCGGCTCGCGAGCGCCCTGCGCGGCGCCTGGCGTCCGCCCGAGAACGACTCGGCCTGGCTGCTCGACCCCGAGCGGCGCGGCGTCCCCGGCCGCGAGACGATGGCCCGCTACGGGGAGCGCGAGGAGGTCGACCTGGTGATCGTCGGCTGCGGGGCGGGCGGGGCGACGCTGGCCCAACGGCTGGCGCGCCGCGGTTGGCGGATCGTCGTGCTGGAGGCCGGGCCGTTCTGGGACCCCGACTCCGACTGGGTCTCCGACGAGGCCGGGTCCCACGACCTGTTCTGGAACGAGCCGCGGGTGATCGGCGGGACCGACCCGGTGGAGCTCGGCAAGAACAACTCCGGGCGCGGGGTGGGCGGCTCGATGGTGCATTTCGCGGGCTTCGTGCCGCGCTTCCATCCGAGCGACTTCGAGGTGCGCACGCGCGACGGCGTCGCCGCCGACTGGCCGATCTCCTACGCGGACCTGAAGTCCCACTACGAGCGGGTCGAGCGCGAGCTGCCCGCCGCCGGCGAGCACTGGCCCTGGGGCGACCCGCACGGCTATCCGCACTCGCCGCACCCGATCGCGGGCGGCGCGCTGCGCGCGGTGGAAGGGGCGCGGCGGATCGGCATCGAGTTCAAGGTCGGCCCCGTCGCGATCGCCAACGGCTCCTTCGGCAACCGCCCGCACTGCATCTACCGCGGCCTCTGCCTGCAGGGGTGCAAGGTGAACGCGAAGGGCTCGCCGCTCGTCACTCACGTGCCCGACGCGCTCGCCCACGGGGTGGAGATCCGCGCCGGCGCGATGGCGACCCGCGTCGAGACCGACGCGGCCGGCCGCTGCACGGGCGTCACCTACGTCGCCGCCGGGGTCGAGCACCACCAGCGCGCCGCGGTCGTCGCCGTCGCCGGCTACTCGATCGAGACGCCGCGCCTCCTCCTCCACTCGACCAGCCCGCGCTTCCCCCACGGGCTCGCCAACGGCAACGACCTGGTCGGCCGCGGCGTGATGGTCCAGGGCGCCCCGCAGGTCGCCGGCCGCTTCCCGGAAGAGCTGCGGATGTACAAGGCGCCGCCGCCGGAGATCTGCTCCGAGCAGTTCTACGAGACTGACCCGGCGCGGGGGTTCGCGCGGGGCTTCGCGCTGCAGACGGTCGGGCCGCTGCCGATCGCCTGGGCCGAGCACGTCCTCGCCGACGGCCACTGGGGCCAGGCGC
This sequence comes from Solirubrobacterales bacterium, assembly GCA_035547475.1. Lineage (GTDB taxonomy): Bacteria > Actinomycetota > Thermoleophilia > Solirubrobacterales > 70-9 > VAYN01. Next base: position 2,727 of record DASZUW010000230.1, on the reverse strand, counting down.
TGCGCGAGTACATGCGCGACTACAACCACTGGTACACGCTCGGGGCGCTCGCGGAGCTGCTGCCGCGGGCGGAGAACCGGGTGACGCTCGCCGCGGAGACCGACGCCAACGGGATGCCGGTGGCGCGCATGGACTACAGCCAGTGCGACAACGACCGCGCCAACATCGCCTGCGCGAAGCAGACGCTGCGCGACGTGCTCGAGGCGGCAGGCGCCCAGGACGTTCTGACGGTCGACCGCTATGCCCACCTGGTGGGCGGCTGCGCGATGTCGGCCTCGCCGGAGGGCGGCGTCGTCGACTCCGACCAGCGCGCCTGGGAGGTGCCGAACCTCTTCATCTGCGACGGCAGCGTGATGCCGACGCAGGGCTCCGCGAACCCGGCGCTGACGATCATGGCGCTGGCCTCGCGCCTCGCCGAGCGGTTGGGGGAGGGGCGGGTGGACGCGCGCGGCGCCCGCCGGGCGGTGGCCGCCTGATGCGCAGTGAACCGGGTACCGCGTTGACCATGAGGAAGAAGAGGGAGCCGAGGGTCGTCGTCATCACCGGCGCGGGCGCCGGGATCGGGCGGGCGACCGCGCGGCGCTTCGGTGCCGACGGGGACAAGGTCGCGCTGCTCGCCCGCGGCGCGGAGGAGCTGGAAGGGGCGGCGCGGGAGATCGAGGCGGCCGGGGGCACGGCGCTGATCGTCCCCACCGACGTCGCCGATCCCGAGGCGGTCGAGGCGGCGGCGGAGCGGGTGGAGCGGGAGCTCGGGCCGATCGACGTCTGGGTGTCGAACGCGATGACCACGGTCTTCGCCTGGTTCTGGGACATTGAGCCCGACGAGTGGCGGTGGGCCACCGACGTCACCTACCACGGGGCGGTGTGGTCGATGCGCTCGGCGCTGCGGCGGATGATGCCGCGGGACCGGGGGACGATCGTGCTCGTCGGCTCGGCGATGGCCTACCAGGGCATCCCGCTGCAGTCGCCCTACTGTGGCGCCAAGCACGCGATCAAGGGCACCTTCGACTCAGTACGTGCTGAGCTGCGCAACAAGGGCTCGAAGGTGCACGTGACGATGGTGCAGCTGCCCGGCCACAACACGCCGCAGTTCGACCACGGGCGCTCGAAGATGCCGCACCACCCGCAGCCCGTCGCGCCGGTGTACCAGCCGGAGGTCGCCGCCCGGGCGATCCACTTCGCCGCCGGGGCGCGCCGGCGCCAGGTCTACGTCGGCATCCCCACGTACTACACGGTGCTGGGGGGCAAAGTCGCCCCGTGGCTGGCCGAGCTCTACCTGGCGAAGACCGCCGTGTCCGGCCAGCAGACCGAAGGCCCGCCCGGGCCCGAGAACCGCGAGGGGAACCTGATGGCGCCGCCGCCCGGCGATCCCGGCGCCCACGGCCCGTTCGACGAGAAGGCACACGAGCGCAGCCTCGCCTGGTGGATGAGCCGGCACCGCAACGCGCTCGGCGCGGGGGCGCTGGCGGGGGCCGCGGCGCTCGGCGCCGGCCTCCGCGGTCGCGCCCGAGGATGAGCGACGAGGGCCCGTCCTTCGCGCCGCAGGCGCTGCGCGACTACGCGCTGCTGGCCGACGGCGAGCGCGGCGTCCTCGTCGGGCCGCGCGGCGACTTCGCCTGGATGTGCTTCCCGCGCTGGCACGACGACGCGGTCTTCAGCGCGCTGATCGGCGGGCGCTCCTTCTACGCGGTCTCGCCGGTCGGCCGCTTCGTCTGGGGCGGCCACTACGACGACGGCACCCTGATCTGGCGCAGCCGCTGGGTCACCGAGGAGGGCGGCATCGTCGAGTGCCGCGAGGCGCTCGCGCTGCCCGCGCGCCCCGACCGCGCGATCCTCCTGCGGCGCGCGATCGCGCTGCGGGGTGACGCGCGGCTGCGGGTCGCGCTGGCGGCGGGCGCGAACTTCGACCGCCGCGGGATGGCGCGGCCGGCGCGCCGCGACGACGGCGTCTGGACCGCGGCGCTCGGCGAGGAGCGGATGCGCTGGTACGGGGCGGCGGCGGCGACGCCGCGGGAGGGCGGCGTCCACGGGCCCTCGCTCGGCGTGGAGCTGCGCCTGGAGGAGGGCGAGCATCACGACCTCGTGCTGGTCCTCGACCGCGGCGAGGGCTCCGAGCCGCTCGGGCCCGATCGCCTCTGGGCCGCGACCGAGTCGAGCTGGGCCGAGCGCATGCCCGACCTCGGCGACGAGATGCTCGCCCCGCGCGACGCCCGCCACGCCTACGCGGTGCTGAGCGGGCTGACCGGCGCGAGCGGGGCGATGGTCGCCGCCGCCACCACCTCGCTGCCCGAGCACGCCGGGCGGCCGCGCAACTACGACTACCGTTACGCCTGGATCCGCGACCAGGCCTACGCGGGCCAGGCCGTCGCCGCGGTCGGGCCGCTGCCGCTGCTCGACGACGCGGTGCGCTTCGTCGCCGGCCGCCTGCGCGCCGACGGCCCCGACCTCATGCCCGCCTACACCGTCGAGGGCGACCCGGTGCCCGGCGAAAGCCGCCTCGGCCTGCCCGGCTACCCGGGCGGCGTCGACATCCTCGGCAACCGGGTTCGCGACCAGTTCCAGCTCGACGCCTGCGGTGAGGCGCTGCTGCTCTTCGCCGCCGCGGCGGCGCACGACCGCCTCGACGCCGATGCCTGGGCCGCCGCCGAGCTCGCGGCCGAGACGATCGAGCGGCGCCACACCGAGCCCGAGGCGGGCATCTGGGAGCTGGAGCTGGCGCTCTGGACC
>DASZUW010000229.1:0-2256 GCA_035547475.1 Solirubrobacterales bacterium | reverse complement strand
TGCGAGGCCATGAGGAACCGTGACGAGACCCCGCACTTCCTCACGAACCCCCGCACTTCCTCACGGACCCCCGCCCCCTTTTTCACGAAAGCCCCACGTCCTGGGCGCCTCGTGGGGCTCACAGCCTGCCAGGACCCCCATGAGGCGCCCGGGACACAGTCCCGCCATACGAACCCCTGTGGACGGCCGATGCACTGGACGGCCCGAGCCCGAACGCCCGACCCGCCTCCCACCTGGCGAGACGCCCCCGGTCCGGATAAGGTTCGCGCGTGATCCTCTACACCTGTGGCACCAAGACCGCCGGCCCCGGCTTCGCCCACCCGTGTGCGAAGGCCGGACGCGCGCTGGACGCGGCCGGCTATGAGTACGAGATCAAGACCGTGAAGGGATATCGGGCGATGCCGTGGACGTGGGGCTCGCGCAAGGCGGATCGCGCCGAGGTGCGCGAGCTCTCCGGCGCCGACGAGGTGCCGATCCTCGTGCTCGACGACGGCGAGGTCATCTCCGGCTCCGGCACGATCGCCAAGTGGGCGAAGGAGCACCCCGCCGCGCGCGCTAGTGCGTGAGCGTCAACGCGATCAGGGTCACGATCCCGGCGATCAGGGTCCCGATCAACCCGCCGCCGATCTGCAGGAGGACGCGGTTCATCGCGTCGAGCCTCGCCTGCATCCGGTCGAAGCGGTCCTCCATCCGGTCGAATCGGTCCTCCATCCGGTCGAAGCGGTCGTCCATCGCGTCGAACCGTCGTCCCACCTCGTCGAACCTTTCGCCGACCGCCTTGAAGCGTTCGTCGGTGCGGGCGTACTCGACCTCTGCCCGGGCGAAGCCCGCGTCGACTTTCCGCGCCAGCTCGTCGAGTTTCCCGTCGGTCCAGGTCACCGTCGCCATGGAACCAACGTAGACAGAAAATTACAACGGGTGGTGCGTAAGAAGTAACAATTGTGTGTCAGTTATGCCGCGATTGGCTCACGCGCGGGGCGGCGGGACTCGACCACGACCGGGGTGCCGGCGCGGGGCGAGAAGGTGATGTTGCGGCGGCCCGTCTTCTCCGGGGCCGGGTCGGCCTTGCGGAGGTCGCAGCGGGTGAGGACCTCGCGCAGGACGATGCGCATCTCGAACTCGGCGAAGGCGGCGCCGAGGCAGCGGCGCACGCCGCCGCCGAAGGGGATCCAGGCGTAGGTCTCCGGCGCCGCCTCGAGGAAGCGCTCGGGACGGAAGGCGAACGGCTCGGGGTAGAGGCGCGGGTCGGTGTGGGTGAGCCAGATCGCCGCCGTGACGTCGGTGCCGGCGGGCAGCTCGAGGTCGTCGGTGACGAGGTCCTCGGCGAGCCGCCGCCCGGCCAGCGGGACGACCGGGCGCAGGCGCAGGCTCTCCGCGATCGTCGCCTTCAGGTAGGCCTCTTCGCCCGCTTCGAGCGAGGTGCGCAGGCGCCCCAGCGCGACCGGGTGGCGCAGCAGCAGGTCGAAGGTCCAGGCGAGCGCCGTCGCCGTCGTCTCGTGCCCGGCGAGGAGCAGCGTCATCAGCTGGTCGCGCAGCTCCTCGTCGTCCATCGCCGACCCATCATCGAACCTCGCCGTCATCAGCATCGAGAGGATGTCCTCGCGCTCGGCGAGATCGGGGCGCAGGCGGTGCTCGGCGATCTCGGCGAAGAGCGCCTCGTCGACACGGGCGAGGCGCTCGCGCACCTCGGCCAGCGGATCGGCGCCGGTGCGCCGGGCGAAGAGCGAGCGCAGCTGGACGCGGGTCGACCCGGTGGCCACGAGCAGGTCCCCGAGCAGGCCGCGCACCACCTCGAGCCGCGGGCCCTCGGCGACGCCGAAGACCGCGCGCAGGATCACCTCGAGCGTCACCGCCTGCATCCGCGCGTGGATCGGGAACTCGCGGCCGAGCGGCCAGGAGTCGATCTCCGCGGTGACGATCTCCTCCACCGTCGCCTCGTAGGAGCGCATCCGCTCGCCGTGGAACGGCGGCAGCATGAGGCGGCGGCGCGCCAGGTGCTCCTCGCCCTCCAGCAGCAGCACCGAGCGCGGTCCCAGCACCGGTTCGAGCGCGAAGCTCCGTCCCGGCGGCAACCCGTTGCGGCGCCCCGTATATAGGGCCTTCACCGCGGCCGGATCGGAGACCATCACCATCGGCCGCTCGAAGCCGAGGAAGCGGACGCTGAAGGCGCTGCCGATCTCCCGCCGGTTGCGCGCCATGAAGGCGAGCGGCCGGAAGCTCCAGGCGAGGGTCTGCCAGAGCGGTCCCCGCGACGAT
>DASZUW010000228.1:0-3289 GCA_035547475.1 Solirubrobacterales bacterium | reverse complement strand
TGAGGAAGTGCGGGGTCCCGTCACCGCCTCATGTGGGCTGGATGTCGATGGGCCGAAAAGTCCTCCATATCAGGACTTTTCGGCCCATCGACATCGGACCCCTGCGGCTGTGGAGCTTTTCTGTCGCATAGCGAGAGAAAGGCGCCACGGCAAGGCCCTGAGTGGTGGGAAGGCATGAGGAAGACGGGAGGAAGCGTGGAGTTCTCGGCGTCTTCGTGACGACTCCTCACCTCCGTGACGCTCTCGTGAACCATGCGTGGCTCCTCGCGTCACCCTCCCGCCGCGGTCCCTCCTCGCTCCCCACGGACCCGGCCCTCTCGGCCACGGCCACCGCCGACCCGGGTCGTGGCCGCGAGGGCCGCGTCCCCCGGCCGTCCCTCGCCCGGCCCGCGCCTCGCCCGTCCTACCCGACCCTTGGGTCCCCGTCGCGGCCGACCACGGTCCAGATCGCGACCATCGGCTCGGATTTGCCGCGGTTCCAGATGCGGTGGGGGGTGCGGGAGTCGAAGGCGATCGAGTCGCCGGGGTCGAGCTCGTAGCTTTGGTCGCCGACCGTGGCGGCGCACTGGCCGGAGAGGACGATTCCGTACTCGGAGCCGGAGTGGGACATGAGGTCGTCGGGTGGGCAGGACTCGCCGCCGACCGGGTAGGTGCAGTAGAGGAACTCGACGCCGGGGTCGTGGTCGGCGGTCAGGCGTTCCCAGCGCACGCCCGTCGCCAGGGTGAGGCTGAGGCGGTTGGCGGAGCGCAGGACGGGCCCCTCGCTGGGCGCCTGCCAGTGACTGGACGGCAGCCGTTCGTTGCCGGTGTCGAGGTAGCGCTCGGCGCCCGCCGGCTCGGACGCGGCGGGGGCGCCCCGGGGCATGTCGAAGAAGAGCTCGTCGAGGGAGACGTCGAGGGTCGAGACGATCGAGTAGAGCGTCGCCACCGACGGCGTCGCCTTGCCGTGCTCGATCTGCGAGATGAGGCTGGGGGAGACGCCGACCTGGCGGGCCAGCTCGCGCAGGCTCATGCCGGCCTCGGTGCGGTGCCGCCGGAGGCGTTCGCCCACGGGCGCGGGAAGCGGTTCGCGGCTGGAGCCCGCCGGGCTTCCCGCCGCCTGTCTTTTCTTTGCGTCCGTCGCCAAGGTCGATTCAAACTTACTAAACGAAGCACACAGCTTTTCTTTAACGAGCGTCCGAGAAACCAAGTTGCCAAGCCGGCGGGCGGCTCCCGACGCGTCGGTCCCGTCCGTTAAGCTCAATTCACTACCCTGCGCTCTCGTTTATTATTATCGAACATCAGGACGGTCGGGAATGGGTCCCACCGGTACCGGACGGAGGAGCGACCGATGGACGTTCGCAACGCTGATGCCGAGCCGATGGTCGACCGCGGCGACGCGGTCGGGGACGGGCCGGCGTGAACCTCGGGCTCGCCGACAAGGTCGTCCTGATCACCGGCGCGGCCACCGGGATCGGCCGCGCCACGGCCCACGCCTTCGCCCGCGAGGGGGCGGTCCTCGGCCTCCTCGACATCGATCGCGCGGAGCTGGAGCGGACCGCGGCCGCCGCCGAGGGCGCCGCCGCCGTGCACGTCGCGACCGCCGACCTCGCCACCGCGACGGGCGTCGAGGAAGGGCTCGGCGCCGTCGTCGACGCGGCGGGCGGCCGCGTCGACGTCCTCTTCAACAACGTCGGCAGCGGCGCCGTGCGGACCTTCGACGAGCTCGACGACGCCGCCTGGCACCGGACCCTGGAGCTGAACTTCTTCTCGCAGGTGCGGGCGATCCGCCACGTGCTCCCGCTGATGCGCGCGCGGGGCGCCGGCGTGATCGTCAACAACGCCTCCGACCTCGCCCGCCAGCCCGAGCCGGTGCCGATCGACTACGGGGTCTCCAAGGCGGCGGTCCTCTCCTTGACCAAAGCGCTGGCGCGCGCCGAGGGCCCCGCGATCCGCGTGAGCGCCGTGGCCCCGGGGCCGATCTGGTCGGAGTTCTGGACCAAGCCGGGCGGCTTCGCCGAGACCCTCGGCGAGTTCCACGGGATGGACCCGAAGGCGGCGGTGGAGCACGAGATGAGTCTGCGACAGCTGCCGCTCGGTCGCCTCGGGACGCCGGAGGAGGTCGCCGACGTCGTCGTCTTCATCGCCTCCGCGGCCGCCTCCTTCGTCACCGGCACCGTCTGGGGCGTCGACGGCGGCAGCATCCGCGGCCTGATCTGATGGCGGCCGCCCCGGATCTGCTCGCGACCTGCTGGACCTCGGCCGGCGACGCGGCCCCCGGCCGCGGCGACGAAGTCAGCCCGATCCCCTTGCGCGCGCGGATCGAAGCCTGCGCGGCGGCGGGGTGGACCGGGTTCGGCCTGCTGCACGCCGACCTGGAGCCCGCGCTCGAGCGCGGCGGGCCGGCCGCGCTGAGGACCATGTTCGAGGACTGCGGCATCGAGCGGGTGGAGCTGGAGTTCCTCGGCGACTGGTGGACGGACGGCGAGCGCCGGCGCGAATCGGACCGTCGCCGCGACCTCCTGCTGCGCGCCGCCGAAGGGCTCGGCGCCGGGGCGATCAAGGTCGGCGGCGAGCTCGGCGGCGAGCCGGTCGACCGCGATCGGTTCATGGAGGAGTTCGACCGCCTGGCGACGCAGGCCGGCGAGGCGGGCACCCGGATCGCGCTGGAGCCGATGCCGATGTCGAACGTGGCGACGATCGCCGCGGGCGCCGAGCTCGTCCGTGAGGTCGGCAACCCGCACGGCGGCCTCTGCGTCGACGTCTGGCACGTGCGCCGGGCGGGGACCTCCGACGAGGAGCTGCGCGCCTGCCTGCCGATCGAGCGCGTCTTCGTCGTCGAGCTCGACGACGCCGCCACCGCGGTCGACCCGCGCGGCCTCTGGGAGGACACGATCCACCGCCGGCTCCTGCCCGGCGAGGGCAACCTCGACGTCGCCGGCTTCGTCCGCGCCATGGAGGGGCTCGGCTGGCGGGGACATTGGGGCGTCGAGGTGATCTCCGAGCAGCACCGTCGCCGCCCGTTCGAGGAGGGGATCGTGGCCGCACACGCGGCCGCATCTAGCGTCATCTAACAAATTTTCAATTTCACTTGACACAGTGTTTAACCCTGATTACGATGCGCGGCGAAACGGGTCCCGGAAGGGCCTGACGGGAGAGGAAATGGATCGATGACCAACATCGCCTCGCGCGGCGCCACCATGGCGGTCGACTGGGAGCGGCGGATCGACTTCGACCGCCTCCGCTCCGAGCGCCTGGAGCGCGCCCGGGCGGCCCTGCGGGCCACCGACCTGGGCGCCCTGCTGCTGTT
>DASZUW010000227.1:0-6822 GCA_035547475.1 Solirubrobacterales bacterium | reverse complement strand
ATACGCGACTTTCGCGCCACAGCCGCTCGGTGACCTCGAAGTCGGCGATCACGCCGTCCTTCAGCGGCCCGATCGCCATCGTCAGGCCTCCGTCCCCTCCAGGGCCAGCCGTCCCACGCCCTCGGGCAGCACCGGGTCGATGCTCGGCAGGCCGCCGCCGGGCTCCAGCCCGAGCAGGGTCCGGATGAACAGCAGCGGCGCCGCCGCCGCCCAGGCCTGCGGCTGGCCGGCGGTCGGGAACTCGACCGGGAAGCGGGTGAGCTCGCGCGGGTAGCCGGCGAAGACCTCGGGCAGGCGGTAGTCGAAGCTCGCCGCCGCGTCCAGCAGCGAGCCGGCGATCCGCGCCGCCTCGGCCCGGTGGCCGTAGGCGGCGAGCCCGTGGGCGATCAGCGAGTTGTCGTGCGGCCAGACGGTGCCGTTGTGGTAGGCGATCGGGCTGTAGCCCGCCTCGCTGCTGGCCATCGTCCGGATCCCCCAGCCGGAGAACATCTCCTCCGAGAGGAGCCGGGCGGCGATCTGGGCGGCCCGGTGCGGCGAGACGATCCCGCTCCAGAGCAGGTGGCCGACGTTCGAGGTCAGGGCGTCGACGGGCCGCTTCTCGGCGTCGAGGGCGAGCGCGTAGTGACCGCGATCGGGGAGCCAGAAGTCCTGCTCGAAGCGGCGGCGCAGGGCCTCGGCGCCCTCGCGCAGCTCCCGCGCGAGGCCCGGGTCCCCCCACACCTCCTCGGCAAGGCGCGCGCAGCGCCGCTTGGCGTCGAACACGTATCCCTGGATCTCACAGGTCGCGATCGGTGGCTCGGCGAGCCGTCCGTCGGCGAAGAGGATCGAGTTCCAGGAGTCCTTCCAGCACTGGTTGCGCAGGCCGCCCTTGGGGTTGCGGGTCCGGTACTCGACGTAGCCGTCGCCGTCGCGATCGCCGTACTGGTCGATCCAGGCCAGCGCCGCCCGCGCCGGCCCCTCCAACGCGCGCACGAGATCGGTGTCGCCCGTCCAGCGCTCGGTCTCCTCGAGCAGGATCAGGAACAGCGGCGTCGCGTCGGCGCTGCCGAAGTACGGCGAGTAGGGCAGCTCGCCGCACTCGGTCAGCTCGCCGAAGCGCAGCTCGTGGAGGATCTTCCCGGGCTCCTGGTCGCGAAAGGCGTCGTCGGCCAGCGCCTGTCGGGCGGCCAGCGTGCGCAGCGTCGTCCGCGCGAGCTGCGGCACGTAGGGCAGTGCCTGGTAGCTCGCGATCAGGCTGTCGCGCCCGAAGAGGGTCATGAACCAGGGCAGTCCCGCCGCCGGGATGCTGCCGGTCCCGGGCAGCTCCGGGTAGAAGCGCAGCGCCGCCAGATCGGAGAGGCTGCGGCGGTAGACGCGCGCCAGCAGCTCTGAGTCGGTGTCGAGGCGCGGGGCGTCGGCGAGCCAGCCGCCCAGCTCGGCCCCGAGCTCGTCCTGGCGGCGCTCGAAGCCGGGCCGGGAGCGATCGGCGCGGTCGCCCATCGCGGTGCGCGCCCGCCGCCGCGCGCCGCCGCCCAGCACCTCGAAGGAGATCGTCTGCTCGCTGCGCGGGTCGAGCTCGAACACGCGCACGAATCCGTCCTCGCCCGCGAGCGCCGGCGGCTCGCTGCAGATCGTCGTCTCGCGGCGAAAGGAGCCGCGCGAATAGGCGAGGACGAGGCTGTCGCCCTCCTGGCTTCGGGTGACCGCGCGGGGGCGGACCCGTCCCTCCTTCAACTCGAACAGGTCGGCGAAGTCGCTCTCGATCGCCAGCTGGAGCTCGACCCGGGCCGCCTGCGCGGCGTGGTTGACGACGGTGATCTGCTCGAGCCAGGTGTCGCGGATGAGCCGGCTGCGGATGATCGAGATCTCGGGGCTCTCGAAGAGCGCCCGCCGCGGCGGGACGAGGAAGAAGCGAGCCGCGTAATGGTCGAGGTCGGCGATCGAGAGGAGCTCCGGCGCCTCGCCGTCGATCCGCAGCTGCCAGCGCGACACGTGGCGGGTGTCGGCGCAGAAGAAGCCGAGGTCGCCGTGGGCCGGGTCGATGTCCCCGCGCTCGTCGGAGACCGCGAAGGTGCTGCCGTCGAAGACGCTAACGGTGCGCATGTCCGCCCTCCTCCGCGACGGCTCGCGGCCGGCGCTCGACGGCGGCCCGCGCCGCGGTCGACCGAGTCGCCCCGGGGCGCGTCCTCGCCGCGCGCGTGGGGGTGGCGGCGGCGCGGCGATAGATCCGCTCGTAGGCCGCCGCGACGCGGGCAGGGTGGTAGCGGCGTTCGACCTCGTCGCGGCAGCGTCGCGGATCGATCTCGCCGTGGCGGGCGACGGCGGTCGCCATCTCCGCCTCGTCGGCGGCGAGGAAGCCGGTCACGCCGTCGGCGACTATCTCCGGGGCCGCCCCTTCGGGGAACGCGAGCACCGGCGTTCCCGTCGCCAGCGCCTCGACCATGACCATCCCGAACGGCTCGGGCCAGCGGATCGGCATGAGCAGCGCTCGCGCGTGCGCGAACAGGTCCGCCTTGCGGCGCCCACCGACCTCGCCGATGTAGTCGATCCCGACCGAGGCGAGGCGCGGCTCGACCTGCTCGCGGAAGTACTCCTCCTGCCCGGGCTGAACCGGGCCCGCGAGGACCAGCGGCGCGCCGGCGCGCCGGGCGACGTCGATCGCCCGGTGGGGACCCTTGCCGGGCGTCATCCGCCCGACCCAGAGGAGGTAGTCGTCCTTCTCGGTGACGAACGGCCAGGCGGCGACGTCGATCGGGTTGGGGACGACGGCCGCGATCCGCAGGGAGTCCGGGGCCCGCTTCGCCTGCGCCGCGCTGATCGCGACCGCGAGGACCTTGTGGCCGTGGCGCGCGTAGAAGGGCCCGCTGTCGGCCTCGTCGAGCGGCCCGTGCAGCGTGTGGACGACGGGGACGGCGAGACGATCGGCCATCGCGACGGCGGTGGAGCCGCAGTGGTCGTGGACGACGTCGAAGGGCCGCCCGTCCGGGGCGCCGGCCTCGATCAGCTCGAAGGCGCGGGCGACGTGATCGGCCGCGTAGACGTCCTTGCCGATCTGGTCGGGGACCGCCTCCTCGAGCGGGGTGAGGAGGGTGGCGTCGCTGCGCGATCCCGGGGCGGCGAAGAGGACCACCTCGTGGCCGCGCCTCAGGAGCGCCTTGCAGAGCAGGTCGACCACAGCCTCGATCCCTCCGTATCCCGGCGGCGGCACCGGGATCCAGGGTGGCGCCAGCATCGCGATCTTCAGCCGCCGCCTCGCCTCCGGCCGGCGCCTGACCCTGATGCCGGCGTCGAGCCCGGCCTGCCGGTACAGCCGCCGCGCGATCTCCTGCTCGACGCGCGCCGGGTCCTCGCCGCGGGCCGGCTCGCTCCGCTTCCCGCGGCTGCGCAGAGGGCCGAGGACGCCGGCTTCGAGGAGGACCGAGAGCAGCGGGGCCAACACCATGAACGCCCCGATCGCAGTGATCAAGATTAGTTCGAGCATCGGCAGAGCACTCCGTTTCTCGGACCGGCTCGCACTGCATCGGTTCGCGGTGCGGCGAGCCGACAGGAACAAAGTTGGAGCCCGGCGGGTAGTGCTTGGCGGGACGACCCGCCGGGACAGGCGCCCCTAAGGGCGCGGAGAATCGATATAGCAAATGTCCCGCGCGGCCCGAGCGTGGCCCGGGCCCCTCACTCGAGCCACTCCTCAGCCCGCGTGGACGAGCCTCCCCAGCAGGCGCGGATGGCCGTCGATCAGCGGCGTGTCGATCACCTCCAGGTCGGCGAACCCGGCGTGGCGGCAGAGGCGCCCCAGGCCGCCGCTGCTGAACTTCCAGTAGACGAACTCGTCGCCGCCGTAGACCTGACCTGGCAGCGGCACCTGGATCGCTCCCACCCTCGCGCCGGCGTCGCTGGGAACCCCGTACGTCTCCACGAGCACGCTGCCCCCCGGCCGCAGCCGGCCTTTGAGGATCCTCAGCAGGCCGAGCGGATCGGCCACGCGATGGAGGATCCCGAAGCAGAAGATGAGGTCGAAGCGCTCGCCGATGCGATCCAGCTCGAAGGCGTCGAGCCGCCGGTACTCGACGCGGGAATCGAGGAGGCCGGCGATCGCCCTGAACCCCTCGCCCCCTTCCAGGGTCACTCCCCAGCGCGCCTTCACCCAACTCACGTACTGCTCGTTGTCGACGGCGAGCACCCGCTCCGCCCCCCGGGCCTCGGCGAGGAAGGCGTAGAACCCGTCGAACGCACCGACGTCGAGGACGCGCGCGCCGCTCAGATCCTCCGGCAGCGCCGGCAGCCGGTAACGATGGTCGACCGCGACGCCGGAGGTGTAGATCCCGTGCTCGCGATTGAGCGCGAAGGTATGGAACCAGAGCGGCACCTCCTCCAGCACCCTCCTTGCAAGCTGGGGATCCGCTTCGATCGGCAAACTGTCCGCGACGATCTGCTCGAAGGACTTCTCGGCCTCGACCGATCCTTCAACTCGCGCGCCTTGGGCATCCACGGTGGCAGTGGGTCGCAAAGAGCTCCTCCTCTCCGACTCGGTACGTCGATATCCGAAGCGACACCGGGAACTCCGAGGCGGTCTGCTCGCGCCCGCTGCCCGGTCGCTATCAAAGGCCTTTTAACAAATCTGTTACTTCCCTTTCAACCCGAGGGCCTGGGAGTGACCCAAGGCGAGCCGACCGAACGCCTTCGCGTCAGAGTCCTCTCGAGGCATCGAACCCGCTTGCCGGCGGCGGCTTCCCCCGCCCACGTCGATGGTCTTGCCGCCGGCCATGCGCCGCGCTCCCAGGGCGAGATTGATTTCGCTTGTCAGGATCGGCGCGCCAGCGCCGCCGGGCAGCGACCGAGGGTCGTGCGGAAGTCGCGCGTGAGGTGCGACTGGTCGGCGTATCCAAGCTCGGCGGCGATCCAGGCCAGGTCGGAACGCCCCGGATCACTCAGGCGGTCGACCGCCCGCTGGCGGCGGAAGCGCTGGAGAACCTGCTTGGGAGCCGCGCCGACGTGGCGGGCGAAGAGGCGTTGGAGGGTGCGCGGCGAGATCGCGAACTCGGCGGCCAGCCCGTTGACGGTGGCGCCAGGGCCCGCGCCACGCATCGCTTCGGCGATCTCGACGGCGAGCAGCCGCTGCGGATCGGGAGCCTGGCGTCGGGCGTTGATGAAGGCGGTCACCGCGGCGATCGCGCCGGGGATGTCGGGAGCGGCGGCGAGGGCATCGTCGAGCTCGTCCCCGGCGGCGCCGAACACCTCGGGCAGCCCCATCGTCCGGCCCCTCAGTTCGGACATAGACCCCGGCCAGATACCGGAGAAGCCGGCGGGTCGGAACTTGGTGCCGAGCACCATCCCGGCGCCGTCCAGCACGCGGACCCCGTACCCGGAGCCGACTCCGTAGACGAACCGCCCGGCGGGCTCGACGGTGAGGTTGACGCAGGGGTCGGGCAGCACCTCGCGCCGCACCGGCGCGGCGCCGCGGCGGTCCCAGATGACGATCCAGTGCTGGTCGACAAGGTCGGCGACCGTCGGGTCGGGGGCGACGCGGACCATGCCCGCCACCCGGTCTGCCGAGCTCGGGGTGACGATCTCGTTCGGCATCTGTCGCATTTTTTCAAGACGAATGCGGCCCCACGGGGACAATCGAGGCATGAAATTCGAACGCACCGACTTTGTCTCGGTTCCGGTCCAGAACATGGACAGGGCCAAAGCCTTCTACCGCGACGTGCTGCGCCTCCACAGCCCGAGCTGGGACGACCCCTGGCCGGAGATCGAGACCGGCAACGTCTCCCTCTACCTCGTCGATCCGTTGCAGATGGGGAAGGAGTTCGCGCCCCACACGGCGCCCCTGGCGCTTCGCGTTGACGACGTCGCCGCAGCGCGACGGGAGCTGGAGGAGCGGGGTGTCAAGTTCAGCGGCGACCACGACACCGGCGTCTGCAACATGGCTTTCTTCAGCGACACCGAGGGCAACGCGCTGATGCTGCACCGTCGCTACGCACCGGTGTCGTAGGCCTTGACGACTGGTCCGAACGCGCGCCCCAGCCATGGAGGTGAACGCTTCGCGCCCACCTCGCGAGAGAGCCGTCCCACGCCGCTCCTACAGTCGTGCTCGACCTCGTCTTCGGCGCCATTTGGACCGAGTGCCGATGGGGAGCGGTCAATGATCGGCCCCCGGCGCACCGCGCGTGGACGGCAAGCGGGCGCGTTGATCAACACAAGCGCGTTCCGACCGTCACAAGCCAGCGCTCTTGCAGGCCATCTGGGGCAGATCTCCGACCGGGATGGAACACGGACTGCCTGCGTTGCCGGTCCCAATGCGCAAGATACGCAAGTAGAATCTTGCATATGACCACTCGGGAGAAAGCCCACGCTTTGCTCGACGAGCTATCAGAGGCCGAACTAGACGAGGTTGTCAAGCAGCTGGAGGTCCGGCACCAGGAACGGACCGAGCCCGAGATGGCCGAGCTACCGGAGGCCTGGAGAACCTTCGAGGACGGCACCCCGGTCCCGAATTGGGTGGCGGCCCTGCACGAGGCCCGAGAAGGCCGTTAATTGCTGGTTATCGATGCAAACGTCGCTGTCGCGGCGTGCGCGAGGCCGGATGGATTCGAGGATCTAGGCGACGATCTCGCAGGCCCACCTCTCCTGTGGTCGGAGGCTCGTTCGACCCTGCACCTTCAATCTGACAAGGGGATCATCGACAGCGACCGGGCTCGACGCCTCCACGAGCGCCTTATCGCTGCGCCGATTACCCGTCTCGACCCAGCAGAGCTCGGAGCAGAGGCCTGGAAGATCGCCGACGAATTCGGCTGGGGAAGAACCTACGATGCCGAGTACATCGCTCTCGCAAAGCTCCTCGATTGC
>DASZUW010000226.1:0-4979 GCA_035547475.1 Solirubrobacterales bacterium | reverse complement strand
GCTTCGAACTGGGTCTCGAGGTTGCGCTGGAAGGAGACGAAGACGAGGCCCATGTCGAGCTGGTCGGCCTCGTCGAGGCCGCGCGAGTAGTTGTAGGAGCGGCGCAGGATGCGGCTCGGCTCGGCGTCCGGGGTGCGGGGGCGGGCGAGGCGGATGTGGGCATCGAGGGGGATGCGCTCGCCGTCGGGGTCCGAGGGGTAGTCGGGGTCGTCGAGCTCGCGGTCCTTGCCGAGCGGCGCGCCCTTCGCCTTGTTACGGCCGATCATCAGCTCCTGCTCGGTGAGGGACACGCGGTCCCAGAACTCGACCCGGTTGCGGATGATGCGGACGGCGGCGTAGGTGCCGCCGCGCGCCCAGGCCGGCTCCTCGCGGCCGGTCCAAACGAGCTCCGCCATCGTCTTCTCGTTGCCGACGTCGGGATTGGAGGTGCCGTCCTTGAAGCCGAGGAGGTTGCGGCCGGCGCCGCTCTCGCGCCCCGCCGCCGGGAGGAAGCCCTCGATCTTCCAGCGCGGCCCGAGGACCCCCCGCGTCTCGCGGGCGATGTCGCGCAGCGCGTGGAGCAGCGTCTCCTCGGTGTTGGCGCAGAGCTGGAGCAGCACGTCGCCGTGGCATTCGGCGTCGACCAGCGCGTCGTCGGGGAAGGTAGGCATCGGCTTGAGGCCAGCCGGGCGGCGCGCGGCGAGGCCGAAGCGGCCGTCGAAGAGCGAGGCGCCCAGCCCGACCGTCACCGTCAGCGCGTCCGGGTCGACGCGCGGGCCGACGATCCCGGAGTCCGGCGTCGGGCCCTCGCCGGTGGGGCCGAAGAGCGCGTCGTAGCCGGCGGTCAGCGCCCGCGCCCGCTCGGAGACCGTCCGCAGCCCGTCGGCCAGCTCCGCCCGCGACCCGGCGATGACGTCGAAGGAGGCGAAGATCGCGCGGTTCGGGCGCTCCTCCAGGATGCCCGCCTGGTGGGCGCCCTCGAAGGGGATCGCGGTGGTCAGGGACGGGTCGCCGGCGCCGCCTGCCTCCGCCGCCCCGGCGCTCGCACCCCCCGGGACGCGCGCGGCGAGGGCGCCCGCGCCGAGCGCCGCGCCGCCGAGCAAAAGCTCCCGCCGACGCACGGTCATTCGGCCTGCACCTCGCCGATCGCCGAGCGCTCCGGCACGAGCGGCCGCGGGTCGACCACCTCGGGGACGTAGGCGAGCTCCTCCGCCGCGGCGGCCGTCTGCCCGGCGACCAGCGTCTTCGCGGCGGCCGGCAGACGATCCCAACGCGGCATCGCGCCGTCGGCCCCCGCGAGCCGGCGCAGCGTCGCTTCCAGCGCGTCGAGCCGGTGGTCGATCCGCCCCATCAACAGCGGTTCGCGCGGGTCGATCAGCGGCCGCAGCGTCCCGATCACGACCCGCGTGCCGCGCAGGTTCGAGGCAAGGGCCACGAGCGCGTCGCTGCTCCAGGGGCCGGCGCGGCCGGTCAGCTGCAGGTCGAGCGCGCCCTCGAAGACCTCGTGGCCGCGCAGCACATATTCGAGCGGTTCGATCTCCAGGCCGGGAACCTTTCGGCGCAGCGTCCGCACGTCGGCGGCGAGCCGCGGCACGTACGGCGCCGCGTCGGCGGTCGAGGCGCGCCCGAAGAGCGCCAGCTCGATCCGGTGCAGACCGGTGAACTCGGGCGAGGCCGCGCCGCCGCGCAGGCCCGCGGTTTCGCCGTCGATCCGCGCGTCGAGCTCGCCGAAGGCGCCGTAGGCGGCGCCGATCGACTCGTAGCTCGCGTCGGCGGCGAGCCAGGCGCGGCGCGCGGCCGCGAGGTCGCCCGCGTCGACCGCGTCCCCGAGCCGGGCCACGTGGTCTTCCATCGCGGCGAGGGCGGCGGCGACGTGGCGCTTGTACTCGGCGATCGGGCGGGCGAGGTCGGCGGGCCTCACCGGCGGATTCGCCCCGGACACGAGCACCCGGTCTTCCAGCTTCGGCGCCGGCGCGCCCGTCGTCGACGACCCCTCCCCGCCGCCGCAGCCGACGAGCGCGTCCGCCAGCACCGCCAGCAACGCGACCGGCACGCCGCGGCGCGCCCTCACGAGCACCCCTCCTCGGCACCGACCAGCACGTTCAGCGGGTGTTCGGAGTAGCCCTCGATCGTCGGATCGATATGGGGCGGCAGGCTGGGGACCGCGGAGGCGTCGAAGCACCCGTCTCGGTACATGCGGATGCGGTAGTTCGTGCGGCGCGGGTCGCCGCCCTGGGTGCGCCAGCGCACCGAGCACCGGGTGAGCTTGATCCCTGCGCCACCGTCGGAATGGGTCGCCGAGGGCGTCGCCGGCGGCGGCGCGCAGTTGATCCCGTCGACGAGCCCGGTGGGCAGGGACTGTCCCAGGTCCGTCGCCCCGTCGGCGGGCTGCGACATCACCGCCAGGCGGTAGAGGCCGGCGGCAAACGCGTTGCCGAGGTCGACCCGCAGCCGCAACGGCGAGATGTAGTGCGGGTCGGGGGCCGCGGCGGCGGTCGAGGAGGCGGCGCCGGATCCCCCGCCGCACCCTCCCAGCCCCGACGCGAGCGCCAGGGCGAGGGGGGCGAGACGGGCGGTCAGCCGCGCACCTCGTAGGTGAGCTTGCGCGTCGCCGTGACGGCCTTGCCGCCGCCGGCGGGCGAGAACCTCACCGCCAGCCTCGCCGCGACGCGGGCCCCGGCGAGGCCGCGGACGGCGGCCTTGCGCTCGCGCAGGGTGATCGTGGTCTGCCCGCCGGCGCCAGCGCTGCCGCGACCGGCGGCGAGGACCAGGGTCCTGCCGCCCCTCCTGGTCGTGACCCGCGCCGAGACCGTCCCGGCCGCGCCGGTGCGGGCCCGGACCCGCGGGCTGGCGCCCGCCCCGCCGAACACGATCTTCACCGTGACCTGGGACTTCGAACCGGCCGGGCCGGCGGGACCCCGCGACCCCGGTTTGCCCGCGGGACCCGCCGGGCCCTGCGGCCCGGTCGCCCCGGCCTTGCCGTCGAGGCCCTGCGGCCCGGCCGGGCCCTGCGGTCCCGGTTCGCCCCGCGGCCCGGGGTCACCGGGCTCGCCCTTCGGCCCCTGCGGCGCCGTCGCCGCGGGCGGCACCACCTCGTAGGTGTTGTTCTTCCCATGCTGCTCGGTGAAGAAGATCCGCGTGCCGGCGGAGGCGGCCGGATCGTGGGCGCCGAGCATGTCCCCGGGGGTGGTCCCGCCCTCGGAGACGTAGATGCCGGTCGGCTCGTTGTCCTCCTCGCCGGCGGCCGAGGACTCCGGGTCGCGGCCGAGCGCGACCATGCGCTCGGCGTCGCCCTCGATCTCGCCGTAGTTCTTGTCCAGGTCGTAGGACCAGATCGAGTCGAGGACGTTCTCCTGGTCGTGCAGGGTGTCGCCGCGGTCCTCGGTGGTGAGCACGGTGTGCGAGTCGAGGAACGTCACGTTGTCGAACGA
The DNA here is from genome assembly GCA_035547475.1 of Solirubrobacterales bacterium. Lineage (GTDB taxonomy): Bacteria > Actinomycetota > Thermoleophilia > Solirubrobacterales > 70-9 > VAYN01. The sequence goes on along the minus strand of DASZUW010000226.1, from coordinate 1,569 downwards.
GTTGTGGGTCTCGTCGCCGAGCACCACGGTCTTCACCGTGCCGGTGGATGCGCCCGCTTCGGGCATGGTCAGCTCGAGCAGGGCGCCCCAGGCGGCGCGTTCGGCGGCGCCTGGGTATTCGCCCGCGGCCTTGTCGGTGTCGCCGGTCTCGGTGAAGACGAACTTCGTGAAGTCGCTCCCGGGGACGAACTTGCCGTTCTCCGGGCGCTTCAGCGGCGTCGCTCCGGCGGCCTTGGCGAGCGCGTTCGCGTCGAAGGCGGCGGTGCCGTCGGCGGCGGTGTCGTGGATGGTCACCCAGCGGGCCCGCAGGGTGGCGCCCGAGTGGAGTTCCCCGATCGGCCCCCCGAGGGCGTCGTCGCGGGCGCCGGCGCCGGCGTGGAAGGTGATCGGTTCTTCGTCGGCGATGATCTGCAGCGCTTCGAGCTTCCCCGCCGTGAGGTCGCCCCCGCGATGCGTCGGGACGAAGCGGTAGACGAACGAGTTCGGCTGCTTGACGTGGGTGGCGGTGGTGCCGTCGGTGACGTTGCTGCCGCCGGTGTCCTCGACCAGGTAGATGTTGCCGAGCGAGTCGGGGACCACGCCCTCGTAGCCCGCTTTCCCCATCGAACCGTCGAGGCGGTGCATCGCCGGCACGTCGGTGTCGGCCCAGGTCAGCGGCGTCTCGATGACCCCGCCGCCGCTCCCGGCCTCGCTGGTGAAGAGCAGCTCGCCGTTGAACGGGTCGTAGGTCGAGCCGTCGATGCTGGTCAGGCCGACGCCGTCGGCTTCGTTGCCGAGGTAGGTGATCCGGTGTGCCGGATCGGTGACGTCGAGGTTGATCCGCGTCGCGTAGGCCTCGTTGGAGCCGTTCTCGTGGCCCTGGATCAGGAAGTGGCGGCCGTACTCGAAGCCCGCCGTCGGGCCGCCAGGGTTGGCGGCGGTCACCAGGTAGGTGTTCTGATCGGGCTCGGTCCGGGTCCCGTCGTCGAGGAAGCCGTATTCGGTCTGCGTCGCGGTCGGGTTCTCGAGCACATCCGAGCCCGTGGCGACGGTTTTAGTGGTGAACCCGGTTGCGAGCAGGTTCACCGGTGAGCCTTCCGCCGGATTTGCCGACGGGACACCGGAGACGATCTGGGCGACCGCGACTCCGGCCAACACGAGAGCAGCAAGCGCCGCGCAGGCGCCGATCAATTTGCGCATCGGTTCTCCCAAATTTGTTGGACGAGAAGGGACGAGACGAGACGAGAACGACGCGCAACATAAGAGCGCCCCATGGCGACTTTGTGACGCCCCCGTAACCACCCGGTGAAGAATCCGTGATCGGGGCGGGGGTTCGGGGCGCGGGAAGCTGGCGCCTGGGGCGGGGGTTCGGGGGGCGGGGAAGCTGGCGCCAGGGGAGGGGTTCGGGACGCCGGAAGCTGTCGCCCGGGGGCGGGGGCCCGGGACGCCGGGAAGCTGGCGCCCGGGTCGGGAGGTGGTGCGGGAGGGGCCGGGGGTTCGTCACCCTTTCGTGTCCTTCTCCACGGAGGCGTGCGGGTCGCGTGCGGGTCCCGTGCGTGGTGCCACGGCGCCCGGGCGGTCAGGGATCTG
>DASZUW010000225.1:0-4843 GCA_035547475.1 Solirubrobacterales bacterium | reverse complement strand
ATAGCGAGAGGAAAGCGCCACAGCGAGGTCCTGAGTGGTGGGAAGGTTGCCCAGAGGCGCGGGGCCGGGCACCCGCGCGGAGCCGGGTCTCAGGCCCGGCTCTCGACCCCCCGCGGCTCGTGGCTGACGCTGAGTTCGTGGACGACGCGCTCGGTGCTCATCTCGTGGACGATCAGGCCGACCACCGCGAGACCGGCGATCGCGGCGCCGCTCGCGAACGACCACCACTTGAGGTCGTTGCCGTCGAAGATGAACGCCTCGACGACCGTCCAGGCGCCGAGCAGCAGGATCAACCCGTCGAGCGCGCGCTGGGTCGGCCGCTCGCGGGTCGCGTCGGCGAGCGCCATGAGCATCATCACGGCACCGCCGCCGACGAAGACCCATTGCAGGACGTCGCCGGTCCAGATCTGGCTGACCACGGCGAGGAACCCGCCGAGCACCAGGAGCGCCGTCCGGGTGATGAAGTGCATGCGCATCGCATGCCTCCTTTCGTTCCGAAGCCCGGGGACCGGGACCTCCGGTCCCGGGAATTGCTTGCTTCGGAAAGTAATCCTACGAAGGGCATCGAAAATTGTCAATGGCAACATCGAAAACTTTCGATTAGCATCGCGCCATGACCGGATTCGACCACGGCCCCCTCGCGGCGGCGCCCCTCGACGACGAGGAAGCGGCCGCACTGGCCAGGCTGCTGCACGCGATCGCCGACCGCACCCGCGTCGCGATCCTGAGCGCGGTCCTCCACGCGCCCGGCGGGGAGCTCAACGGACGCCAGATCCAGGACCTGCTCGGCCTCCGCCAGCCGACCGCGAGCCACCACCTCCGCAAGCTCGTTCGCGCCGGGATCCTCGACCGCGAGCAGCGCGGTCCCTACGCCTACTACTCGGTCGAGCCGGACGCCTTCGCCCGTCTGCGGGCGATCTTCAGCGAGGGCTGAGCGGCGGACGTAGTAGTCAAGCAGCCTCAGCTGCGCGCGATGTCCAGCACGGCGACGTGCCAGGTGGAGGCGGCCGCCTCGGGGGCGGCGGCGATGCGGCGGCGCAGCGCGGCGCGGAAGGCGGCCGCGACGGACTCGCGGGAGGCGGGGTCGCGCTGGGGGTCGAGCGAGGCCATCAGGGACTCCTCGAAGGCGGCGCGGAAGAAGTCGGCGACCGAGGCGACGTAGGCGTCGAGGTCGCCGTCGCGTTTGTAGGCCTCGAGGTAGGGGTCGGGAAGGGAGCGCAGGGTGGAGCGACGCAACTCGAGTGTGCCGTCGAGCTCACCACTTTGGAACGGGGCGGTGAATTCGGCGAGGGTCCGGTTCCAAGTGGGGATCGTCATGCGCCGGTACTCGTCCTCGCCAAGGGTCGCGGCCGCGACGAGGTCGCGCAGGGCCGCGTTCGCCGCTTCCATCAGGCCCTCGGCGCCGCTGCCGCCGTCGTCTTCGGCGGCGCCCCCGACGACGACGAGGCGGCCCGAGGGCCGCAGCTCCGCCGCCCGGTGGCCGAGGAAGGCGCGCCAGTCGGCGGCGGAGCGCTCGCGCAGGGCCTCCCGCGCGGCGCCGGTGGCGAACGAGCAGTAGATGTGGCCCTCGATCGGGACCGGCACCGCGCTCAGCCAGTGGACGGCGATCGAGCTCCAGCCGAGCGCGAGGAAGCCCTGCGGCAGCAGCCGCTCGTAGAAGGAGCGGCCCGCGGCCAGGGCGAAGACGCTCGGCCGGTCGACCAGGTAGCTCTGCGGCGAGGTGTCGACCAGCTCGAAGAGGGCGGAGAAGTCGTCGCTCGGGATGTCGGTGTGGACGACGAGCGCTTCGCCGTCCCCGCGCCGGGCCGCGAGCGCGCGGCGCATCGGCTCCAGCGAGCTGCCGCCGCCCGCGGCGCCGAAATCCGCGATCACGTAGGGCGAGCCGGCCGGCGGCGGGTCGACCGCGGCCGCCGCCTCCTCCAGCCATTCGAACCCGAGCTCCCCGTAGGCCTGTTGGGCCTGCGAGTGGGCCGTGTAGAAGCCGTGGCCCTCCATCGTGCCGCTGTGGGGAGCGCCGTGGTCCATCGGCGGCGAAATCTAGGGACGCGCGGCGACGGATGCGATCGGCCGGAGAAATCGCGCCAGGAGCGGTCGGCGGCGGTAGAGTCGTCCCATGGGGGCGGGGGAGGCGACGATCAGCGAGCGAGAGGCCGCGCAGGTCGAGGCGGCGAACGCGAGCGGCAGGACGCCGGTCGTCTTCGTCCACGGCCTCTGGCTCCTGCCTTCGAGCTGGGACCCGTGGGCGGCCGTCTTCGCGGAGGCCGGGTACGCGCCGCTGACCCCGGGCTGGCCCGAGGACCCGGAGACGGTCGAGGAGGCGCGGCGGAGTCCGGAGGTTTTCGCGGGCAAGGGCGTCGCCCAGGTCGCCGACCACTTCGCCGCGGTGATCGGGGCGCTCCAGCGCAAGCCTCTCCTCGTCGGGCACTCCTTCGGTGGGCTGATCGTCCAGATCCTCGCCGGCCGCGGCCTCTCGGCGGCCACGGTGGCGGTCGACCCGGCGCCGTTCCGCGGCGTCCTGCCGCTGCCGATCGCGGCGCTGCGCACGACGATGCCGGTGCTCGGCAACCCGGCCAACCGCGGGCGCGCGGTCACCCTCACCTTCGATCAGTTCCGCTACGGCTGGACGAACGCCGTGGACGAGGCCGAGGCGCGCTCCCTCTACGAGCGCTTCCACGTCGCGGCGCCGGGGAAGCCGATCTTCCAGGCGGCGGTGGCGAACCTGAACCCGACCACGGAGCTGAAGGTCGACACCGAGAGCCCCGATCGCGGCCCCCTCCTCATCTTCACCGGCGAGCTCGACCACGCGGTCCCCCCGGCGATGAGCCGCGCCGCCTTCAGAAAGCAGCGCCGCAACCCCGGCGTCACCGAGCACATCGAGATGCCGGGCCGGGGCCACTCCCTGGTGATCGACTCGCGCTGGCGCGAGGTGTGCGACGCCACGCTCGAGTTCCTCAGGGCAAATTCGGCCGCGGTTTGATCGTCGCCGCTCGGCCGCTCGCGGAGGGCAGGCGCGTCGCGCGGAGATCGGCGAGGAGGTCGGCGAGGCTGATGGCCTCGATGCCCTCGGCGACCCGATGGCGGTCCTCTCCCGGGTAGACGACGAAGCCGCGCTCCGGCGCAAGGTCCTCGATCGCCGAGCGCATGCCGCGGGTGGGGCGCGGAGAGAGGGAGCGCTTCACCTCGATCGCCCACTTCCCGCCAGCGCATGCTCGCCGCGTCCGAGCCGGCGAGGTAGCTGCCGGGGAAGCCGCCGCGCAACCAGAGCGCGTCGGTCGCCTCGCGGCCGAGCTCCGTCAGGTCGAAGGGGTCGAGCTCGACGGAGGCGATCTGTCCGGCGAGCGCCTCCCCGGACTGGGCGAGCAGCTCGACCGCCGCCGATCCCAGCACCAGGAATCACCCGACGCCACGACCTTCGCGGCGACCGCGGTCGATCGTCCCGCGTAGGGCTTCCACGGAGCCCTGGATTCGCCTCTCGTCATCCTTGCAATCCCGAAGTACAGATTTTGATTTGCAAGGTTTGAGGCGAGAAGGAGGTTGCCACCCCGTGGACTACCCGCGCGGACTCCCCGCCCGGGGAGGTCAGGCCCGTACCCATAAGTACTAATGGATGATTTTCCGAAGGTCGCCTCCGGGGCGGCGCCGCGTTGTTATAAAGATTCACCAATTGTGAGTAGTGGGCTGAGCGCGTCGACCGAATGGCAGTCGACGCCGGCGCCGCGGGATCCCGGCCCGTCGTGCCCGCGGGGGCTCACCGAGCCCATGCGCAAGGTCGTCACCTCGACCTTGGAGGTGGTGGTGCACGAGTTCTCGCCGCACGCCGCCAGCTTCTTCACCGTGGACGAGACGGGGTCGGCACATCTGGTCGCGGCCCACGCGGCCGACCGGCCCGCCCGGAACCTCACCGCCGAAGTGCGCGCGTGGGTCTCCGTGCTGGACGGCATCGACCCGCTCGGCCTCACCCAGCTCGCCGCGGCGAAGGTGCCGGTGGCCGGCTTCGCGGACGTCGGCGGCGTCGCCAAGGTCCTTCGGCGCCCCTTCCTCCTCGCCGCCTACCAGCGGATCGGCGCGGTGAACGAGGCGCGGATCTTGATCCGCGACGACGATCGGCTGGTCGCCGGCGTGACGCTCTGGCGATCGCTTCGTGACGCCCCCTGGGCGGCGAGCCGGCTCCAGCATCTCGCCGCCCTGCAGCCGTTGGTCGAGCGGGCCTACGGGACGGCGCGCCGCGTTCGGTCGGGCCTCTCCGATCGGGGTCCGCTCGCCGGGCTCACCCGGCGCCAGCGGGAGGTCGCGGCGCTTCTCCGGCACGGCGCCACGAATCGAGAGATCGCCCGCAGCCTGGGAGTCAGCGAATCGACGGCAAGGTCCCACACGCGTGCGGTGCTGGCCAAGCTCGGTGTCTCCTCGCGTCGAGAAGTCGTCTTGTGGCTGAACCAACGCTGACTCGCCCTCACCCGACCGAGGACGAGGATCGCTCACCTGGCCGGCGGATCGGCCCGGCGGAGATCCGCCTTGGCGGGGACGGGCCCGGCAAGGCTCTGCTCGGCCCGACGCTGACCTGGGCCACCGCCCGGATGGACGTGGTCTTCTCCGCCTGCGCGATCCTGTCGGGACGGGCCGAGCCGATCTCCTGGGCCTGGGGTTGGGTCGGCGCCGAGGCCGGGACGGAGCGATCGCGCCTGGAGGCGACCCTCCGACTCGAGATCCTCAGACCCGCTCGCATCGCCGCGCTCGCCGAGGAGGTGGAAGGGGACGCGACCCTGCCGACCGTCCTCGCCCCGAGCCGTGGCGACCTCGACCCAGGGCTCGTTCTCCTGCTGGAGCGGCTGGGCCTGCTCGTGCC
>DASZUW010000224.1:0-2596 GCA_035547475.1 Solirubrobacterales bacterium | reverse complement strand
GAACCACCACACCGACGACCCGTTCTCGGTCGTCCTCCAGCACGAGCTCTCGCGACGCGGGTTCGACCGGCTCGTGCGCCTCGTCCTCGGGCCACGCACGCCGTGGCGCGACGAGGTCGACGGCCCCCTTCGATCGCCGTGACCGACATCGCCACCGCAGGGGGAGCGACGGATCCCGCCGCCTACTCGGCCCGCTTCAGGCGGGCCGCGACGGCCGAGAGGGATCGGCTCGCCGCGCGCCTCGGCAGCGCCGGGCTGCGGAGGGTCGAAGGCGCGGCCACGCTGGCGGAGGCGGAGGCGGAGGCGGAGGCGGAGGTCGCGGCGCTCGAGGCCCGCCTCGGGGCGCTCGAGGCGGTGCTCGGCGAGTCCGCGTGCGGGAGGGCGGAGCGACCGGTCGGCCCTCGCGGCAGGGCGATCCGCGAGGTCGGCGTGGAGATCCTCGTGGGTCGCGGGTCCGGGGCCGGTCCGATCCACTACCGCGATTGGCTGGCACTGGTCGAGGAGCGGGCGGGGCCGGTCGCCGGCCTGCGCCCCGAGGCGGTCTTCCTCGGCCAGGTCACCCGCCACCCGCTGGTCCGGGCGACCACCCGGCGTGGCTTCTACGAGCTCGACCCCGCGGCCGTCGGCCGGCTGGAGGAGCGGGTCCGGCGGTTGCGGGCGGCGCTCGCCGCCGGGACGCTCCACCCGCGCGAGGCCGAGGCGCGGGCGGGACCGTGCTCGAAGTGCGGGGCGACCGCCGCGTCGGCGTTCATGGAGCGCTTCGACGGGCGCGCCGTCGTCCTTGTCCGCGACCCGGGCCAGGACGACGTCGACGACTACGGGCGGCTCCTGCGCTACGTCGATCTGCCGGGCGGCACCGACATCGGCGCCGCCGAGGTGGAGCGCGGTCTCGCGATGCCCTACGTCGTCGACACGCCCGCCCGCCGCCACGCCCGCTACCGCCTGCTCGCCGAGGCCGCCCGCGCCGCGGGTCGCGGGACCTGGGGCCACCCTGTGACGGCGACTTCCACTCCTCGCTGCCGGGGATCCAGGACGGCCTGCGGGTGCCGGTCGGCGGCGGGTCCCGATGAGCACTTCGCCACCGAGGAGGAAGATGGAGATCGCAGCCGAGGAGATGGTCGTCAGGGTCCGCTTCGACCGCCCCGTCGGGCTCGGGGAGAGCTCGTTGATGGCGATGCTGATCGCCGAGGAGCTGGAGTTCCGCGGCCTGGTCGCGGGCCGCTGGTCGAACACCGGTTGGGGCGTCGGCCGGGCCAGGGTGGTCAAGGTCGAGCAGCTCCTGCCCGGCGACCTCGCCGGCGTCGAGGACGCCGCGATGCTCGCCGGGCGGCTCGAGGAGATCGGCTGCGCGCAGCTCGCCTCGATGGCGCGGTCGGGGATGGGCCGCGGTGAGCTCCTGATCCGCGCGCTGGCGCCGGTCGAGCCGGACACCGCGGCCGTCGCGGCGATCGTCGGGGATCCGAGGTCCGGATGACCTCGGGCCTCTATGGGGAGCGCGTCGCCGGGTGCGGCTGCCGGGGCGTGCCCGACGGCCGGCACGTCCCCGGTTGTGTGCGCAACCGGACGACCCCGGCGCCGGTCTGCGAGGCGTGCGTCCTCCGGGCCGCGACCGAGGCCGGCTGCTGCGGGATCTGTGGGACGCCGCGCGAGGGTCCCGGCGAGGACGGCGGCGCGGTCCCCCGGCGCCCCGACCCGGCGGCGGAGGCGCCGTAGGTCCTCGCTGTCCAGCAGTGCCTCGAAGGGCCTCGCGCCCCCGCCACCACATGAATCCGACCGTCCCGGCGGGGTGAGGCCCGCGGCCGAGACCCCCCGGACCGGCGACTTCCACGACGCATCCCGGCGTGGCCGCGTCCGCGGCCCGCCGACACCCAGGCCCGTGGCGGAGGTCGCGGGCATCTCACGATGCCCGCGGAGAGCGGGCAGGAAGGAGGGCGCCATGCGCGCCACCTACAAGATGATCAGGCAGATCGAACGCCTCGGAGGACGCGAGGTGAGCAGGAAGAGGGCCCGGCGGGCGGCGGAGCTGGTCGAGGCACACACCCCGATCGGTGCCCTGCTGGCGACGCTCAGCACCGACCCGTTCAGGCCGACGATGCTCGAGGCGGCCAAGGGCTGCCACGAGGAGGAGGAGGCGCTCGCCTGGCTGACGCTGGCGGCGGCGGGGCCCGGCAAGACCTGGGGCCTCCTCGCCGACCGCGCCGCCTCCCTCCTCGATCTCGGGGTGCTGGAGGCGCTGGCCGACGAGGAGGATCGCCGCGGTGCGTGCGCCGCGCGCGCGGAGAGCGCCCGGAGCGAAGAGGAGTGGGGCGCCTGGCTCCTGGTCTCGCGGCTCAGCCGCCGCCAGCTCGAGCGGGCGATCGACGCCCACCCGCACCGGCGCGGAGCCACCCGCCGCCGTGAGGGACGGATCAACCCGCAGATCGCCGAGCAACTGAGCGCGCTCGGCCTGGTCTAGGCGGCCGACCACGGCCACCGCCCACAACCGGGGACCGCGGCCCCCACGGAAGGAGATCCAGATGCACCAGACCCGACTCATCGAGGAGATCGAGGCCGGTATCGACGGACCCGCGGGCGAGGCGGCGGAGGTCCGCGCCGC
>DASZUW010000223.1:0-4294 GCA_035547475.1 Solirubrobacterales bacterium | reverse complement strand
ATGGCCCCGCTCCTCGAGGAGCGGGGCCATCGACTCCAAGAAGACGAGGCGGAGGTGCGAGAGCTCCAGGCGGCCTGAGCAGCCGAGCCCCTCACCGACGATCGCGGCGAACTCCTACACCACGTGCTGGGACTTGACTCGGGCGCCAGCTTCACCGCGCCTGAACCCCCGCGCCTCCCGGGCGACAGCTTGCCGGCCCCCCGAACCCCACCCCGACCGCCAGCGTCCCCGCGCCCCGCGCCCCGCCCCGGAGGCATCAGCCGGCGTTCGCCGCGCCCCACGCCCCGCTCCAGCCGGGCCTAAAGCCCCGCCACCAGCCGGCCGACGGTGGTCGCGGAGAAGTAGGGGCCGCAGGTGCGCGGTTCGCCGTCGACTCGGTGATGTAGCTGTTGAGGTCGTCGATCTCGCGGCCGCCGTCGATCAGCCGGCCGCCCCGCTCGCTCCCGGCCGCCAGTCGCAGCGGATGCCGGCGGTGTTCGGGCCGGCGAGCGTCGCGGTGATCGGGTCGACGCCGGCGAAGCTGGAGACGCGGGTGCGCATCCGTTCGGTGCTGCCGGGATAGCCGAAGGTTTCCTGGCGCTCGGGCCGTCCGCGGTCGGTGACGATCGTCGCACCGCCCGCATCGGTGAGCGCGGTGCCTTCGGCGTTCCGTTCGGTGAGCAAGGCGCCGAGGTGGAAGGCCGGGTTCCCCTCCCCGGCGTCGAGGCCCGGCACGAACTCGAGGTCGGTCGACCGGACGCCGGACTTGCCGTCCTTCGGCCCGTTGTCGACGCAGCGCCCCGCGGTGAGGACGAGCCGGCGGCTCGGCGAGTCGATCGCCATCACCGAGCAGACCCCTTCCTCGCCGCCCTGGCGCACGTAGAGCCGGCCAGTCCACGCATACGGTGCCCGGTCCGGCGATTCGACGAGCGAGCAACTGGCGGTGGCGGCGCGGGGCCGCGGTCCGAGGTGCACCTCGCCGCGACCATCACGGCGTCAGAAGTGTTCGACCTGCCGCGCCGTGGGCCGCGTCGAGGCGGTGCCGGCGACGAAGAGGGCGAGGAGCGAGAGGCCGGGGGCGATCCGAATGGCGACGAAAGCGCGGCCGGACACGGCCGCAGGTTAGTCGCGGGGTCAGCCGACGAGGGGGGTGACGCAGCGGTAGTGGAAGCGATTGAGCGGTGATCCGACGAAAAGGCGACCAGAAGACAACAGCGAGATGGCGAGGTATTCATCGCCAACCGTCGAGAACTGGCTCGTCCACTCGCCCTCGGCGGTCACCTGTACGCCGGGTTCCCGTGCGAAGGCAATGAGCGAATAGAGAAGGGGCAATTCTCCGCCTCTCGCCGCGCATGCCGCTGCGGCTTCTGGCGCGGTCGCCGTGGCCGCGCTCGCCACCAGATCCCAGCATGCCCCGGCGTACTCCCGCTGGCCCGCCAGGCATCCCACGCTGCGCCCGTTCACCGTCGTCGCGTCCGCCGCGTGGTCGGCGGCGGTGGCGGTCTGGGCGTGGCGGGCGTCGTCGGCGGAGTCGGCGTGGGCGGCGTTCGGGACCTCGGCGAGGGTGTCGGCCTTGATCTGGGAGCCGTTGAGGGAGTGGGGGGCGATGCGGTTGCCGGGGACAGAGGCGACTTCGAGGCGGTTGCCGGGCAGGGATTTGAACATGATCGTCCTGCCGTTGATCTTGGTCGCCGCCAGAACCGTGCCGCCAAGGGCGACGAACAGGGCGAGGCAGGCGATGACGAGTGCCGGCGAGGGGCGCCACGGGTTCGCTCGCTTCATCTCACACCTCCATCGGACGAGAGCTTCCCAGTGCTCAGGTGATGCCAGAGCGGTAGGAGCCTAATAGACTCGGAGCGCAAATACGGTCGGTGGTCAAGGGAAGTCCGGTGCGAATCCGGCGTGGTCCCGCCACTGTGACCGGGTCGAGGAGGTCGCGGACGCCGCTTGCCAGGCGTCGGCCACTGGGGGCGCCCACGCCCCCGGGAAGGCGCGGCCGGCCCAAACCCCGGAAGCCAGGAGACCTGTCGCCGGCCAGCCAACACGACCCTCGAGGAAAGGGTGGCTCAGATGCCAAGAACGATGAAACTCCGGACCGTCGCCGCGTGCGCGCTGGTCTTCTGCGCGGCACTTGTGGTGACCGCGAGCGCCGCCGCCACGACGGCGACGCTGCGCGTGGTCGGCAAGGGCAACGTGGTGCTCGCCGAACAGCAGGTGAAGAGCTCCGACGTGACGGTCAAGACCAGTCCGAAGGCGACCTGCCTCGGCGCCGGCACCGGCGGCAGCGGCAAGCCGGTGGCGCTGAAGGGCAACACCGCGCTCGGCCTGCTCGCCGACGGCGCCAAGACGATCAAGCGGCTCGCCCCGCTCTCCCTCACCGACCACTTCAGCTTCGGCCTCGCCCTCTGCGGCGTCGGCAAGAGCGTCGCCAAGGGCAAGTCTTCCTGGTACCTGAAGATCAACCACAAGGGGGCCATGGTCGGCGGCGAAAAGGCGAAGATCAAAAGCGGTGACGAAGTCCTCTGGGACCTGGCGCCGTCCTACCCGTATCCGGAGGAGCTGGTGCTGAGCGCGCCACGGGAGGCGAGCGCCGGGGTGCCTTTCGCGGTCCACGTCTACGCCTACGACGAAAAGGGCAGGCGCAAGCCGATGAAGGGCGCGACGGTGACCGGGGCGACCGGCCCCACCGACGCGAGCGGCAAGGTGATGGTGACGCTGACCGAACCGACGCTGCTGAGCGCCGCGATCGGCGACGCGATCCCCTCCGCGCAGGAGCCGGTCTGCCTCGGCTCCGAGTGCCCCGCCGGTAGCTGATGTCGCGCCGCGGCACGGCGGTCGCGATCGCGCTGCTCCTCGGGGCGGCGCTCGTGGTCGCCGGCTGCGGTCTCGGCCCCGGCGACAAGGTGGGGTCGGTCGACCTCACCGTGACGCGCGAATTCGGCGCGGTGCGGGTGACGGAATCCTCAGGAGACGCGAACGAATCCGACACGGTGATGCGCTTCCTCGAAGGCGAAGTCGACGAAGTCGAGACGCGCTACGGCGGCGGCTACGTGAAGTCGATCGACGGCATCGACGAAACCGAACGCGGCGGCCATCCCTACGACTGGTTCTTCTACGTGAACGGGCTCGAGTCGCCGGTCGGCGCCGCCGAGGTCTCGCTGCGGGGCGGCGAGCGGATCTGGTGGGACCTGCACGACTGGTCGGCGAGCGCCCACGTGCCCGCGGTGGTCGGCTCCTGGCCGGCGCCGTTCACGACCGGCTGGGAAGGCCACGCGCCCGCTGTCGTCGTCGAATGCCTGGGCGGGGGCGACGGCTGCGCGACGGTGCGCGGAGCGCTCGCGGACGCAGGCGTGAAGGTGGCCTCGGGCTCGCCGAAGGGGGCGATCCGGGTGCTCGTCGGGCCGTGGGCGAAGCTGCGCTCCGACCCGATCGGCGCGCTGATCGAGGCCGGGCCGGCGGAAAGCGGCGTGTACGCGGAGTTCGTGGCGGCCCGGGGCGCGGCAGGCGGCGGAGCGGCGGGCGACTCCGACAACGGCTGGGAGCTCGTCGGCCTTGACGAAGACGGCAAGAAGGCGCGCACGTTCGGTGCGCAAGCCGGGCTGGTGGCGGCGACGCGGCACTTCGAAGGCCCGCCGGTCTGGGTCGTCACCGGCGCGACGCCCGGGGCGGTGCGATCCGCGGCCGAAACGCTCGACACCGCCGACCTGCGCGACCATTTCGCGGTGGAGAGCGAAGCGGGGGCGGTGACGCCGCTGCCGCTGCCCTCGGGATCCTGATGAGATCGCCGTTCGCCTACATCCCCCGCCGCGGGCCGCTGCAGTCGGCGCGGCCGGGCGCCGCGGTCGCCTACCTCGGCGCGCTGGTCGTCGTCGCCTTCCTCTACTCGAACCCGGTGGTGCTGGCGGCCGCGGGGCTCGCGGCCTGCCTCGCCGGGTGGCTGGCCGGGGCGCGCTCGGCGGTGCGCGCGGCGCTGCGGTTGGGCCTCGGCCTGGCGCTCCTGATCATCGTCGTCAACACCCTCGTGGTCGACCGCGGCGAGACGGTGCTGGCGCGGCTCGGCTCGATCCCGATCCTCGGCCAGGTCGACATCACGCTCGAGGCGATCGTCGCCGGCGTCTCGATCGGGCTGCGGGCGGCGGTGACGATGGTCGCCTTCGGCGTCTACTCGGCCTGCGTCGACCCCGACCGCGTGCTGCGGGCGCTGCGGCCGATCGCGGCGCGCTCGGCGCTGACCGCGACGCTCGTTTCGCGCCTCGTGCCGGTGGCGGCGGCCGACGCGGGACGTCTGCGCGACGCGGGGCGGCTGCGCGGGCCG
>DASZUW010000222.1:0-3548 GCA_035547475.1 Solirubrobacterales bacterium | reverse complement strand
CTCCTCGGTCTTCGACGACCCCGGCGAAGCGGCGCGCGCGCTCGACGAGGCCCGCGCCCTGCTCGCCCTCGCGTGCGCGGGCCACCTCCGAGACACCGACCGGCCGACCTGGGACAGCCTGCGGATACTCCACGGGGCCTGCGTCAACGAGCCCGCCCGCCTGACCGAGTTCCGCGACCGCACCGTCGGCGAGCTGATCCGCCGCGACGAGGCCGACGGCGGTCGATTGCAGCTCACCTTCTGGGCCTACCAGGAGGCGAACTGCAACATGAACCTCGCCGCCGCCCGCCTCGACACACATCGCCACACGGTGGCGAACCGCCTGCGGCGGATCCGCCTGCTCACCGGCCTCGATCCGCAGCGCGGATACGATCGCGAACTGCTCGGCCTGGCCCTCCGCGTCCACCTCGTCATCCGCAACTCCGCCCTCCCGCGGCGGGCGCCGCGCGGATCGGCGACGGGCCCCGGCCGCCGCGCGTTCGCAGATACATAGCTTTCCTATATACTTGCGGGACGTGCCTGCCCTGAATCCCTCCCCCTCCGCCTCGAGAGACGAAGTCGGGCGGCCGTTCGTCGCGGTCCTGGTCGGCATCACGCTGGTCGTCTCGATCATCAGCAGCCTCGGCGCGCCGCTCCTGCCCGACGTCGCCAAGGACCTCGACGTCTCGCTGCCGAACGCGCAGTGGTCGCTGACCGCGGCGCTGATCGCCGGGGCGATCGCGGCGCCGGTGCTCGGGCGGCTCGGCGACGGGCGCCACCGCCGCCAGTCGATCCTCGGGGCGCTCCTCGTCGTCACCGCGGGCGGCGTCATCGCCGGGCTCGCGGGCTCGCTGCCGCTGCTCGTGGTCGGGCGGGTGATGCAGGGCATCGGGCTCGGGCTGGCGCCGATCGCGATGGCCGCCGCGCGCGACCACCTCGCGGGCGAGCACGCCCGCCGCACGATCGCTCTGCTCTCGGTCAGCGGCGCGACCGGCCTCGGCGCCGGCTACCCGATCAGCGGCCTGATCGCCCAGCAGGTCGACCTCCACGCCGCCTTCTTCTTCGGCGCGATCCTGAGCGCCGCCGCGCTCCTCGCCGCCTACCTGCAGATCCCCTCGAACAAGGGCGGGGCCGCGGTCTCGCTCGACGTCACCGGGGCGGCGGTCGGCAGCCTCGCCGTGGTCGCGCTGATGATCGGCATCGGCCAGGGGCACGAATGGGGCTGGACCTCGGCCGCGACCCTCGGCTGCTTCGCGGCCGCCCTCGTCGTCCTCGCCCTCTGGGTGCGCCACCAGCTGCGCGTCGCCGAGCCGCTCGTCGACCTGAGCCAGCTCCGCCACCGCGCCGTGCTCGGCGCCGACGCCTCCGCGGGGCTCCTCGGCATCGCCCTCTACATGTTCCTCACCGTGATCACCGAGTTCGTCCAGACGCCGTCGGCGGAGGGCTTCGGCTTCGGCGCCTCGACCACGGTCGCGGGCCTCTGCCTCGTCCCGTTCTCGGTCGCGAGCCTGCTCGGCAGCCGGCTGATGAGCGCGACGCTCCGCCGCGGCGGCTCGCGCGTGGCGCTCGGCATCGGCGGCCTGGCGATCGCCGCGGCGGGCGTCTTCTTCGCCCTCGTCCACGGCGCCCTCTGGCAGGCCTGCGTGATGATGGCCCTCCTCGGCATCGGCTTCGGCTTCACCTTCGCCGCGATCCCCGGCCTCATCACCCGCTCCGTCCCCGCCCAGGAGGTCGGCAGCGCGATGGGCTTCTACCAGGTGGTCCGCTCGATCGGCTTCTCCGCCGGCTCCGCCCTCGTCGCCTCCATCCTCGCCTCCCACGAGGTCGCCGGCTCGAGCTTCCCCGCCGTCGGCGGCTACACGACCGCCCTCTGGACGGGCGCCGCGATCGCCGTCCTCGCCACCCTGGTCGCCGTCACGCTGGCGCCGCGCGAGCAGGGCGCGCCGCGCCCGCTCGACGCCCGGGAGCGAGAGACCTGGCGCGACGACGCCGAGCTGGCGAGCGCCGGGCTGATCGACGGCGAGGCCGAGGTCGGCGCGGGCCGCTAGACCCGAGGATTCGCGGGGACGGCGAGCTCCAGCACGTGGCCCTCGCGGCAGGCGACGAGGCCGACGATCGTCATCGGGACCAGGTTGGCCAGCAACAGGAGGAGCGGGACCGTCCAGCCGTTCGTGAGCGCGTGGATGGCCCCGACCAGGAAAGGGCCGGCCGCGGCGATCAGGTAGCCGACGCCCTGGGCCATCGTGGAGAGGTGCGCCGTCAGGTGAGGATCGGGGGCCCGGGCGACGATGAAGCCGAGCCCGAGGGCGAGGGAGAGGCCCTGGCCGAGGCCGAGCAGGGTCCCCCAGACGTAGGGCGCCTCGGCGGGGGCGAGGATCAGGCCGACGTAGGCGGGCGCCCAGATGGCGACCAGGGCCACGACGAAGGCGGGCTGCCAGGTGATCCGCCGCTGGAGGACCGGGGTCAGGAACGACGCCGCCATCGCGGGGAAGAAGGAGTAGGAGAGGATCCAGCCGGCCGCCCCCTGCGACGTGCCGTGATCCTCGAGGATGGTGGGCAGCCAGCTGAGGCTCGTGTAGAAGGCGAGCGACTGCAGGCCCATGAAGATGGTGACGTTCCAGGCGAGGCGGTCGCGCCAGAGGGCGCGGCCGACGGCGGGCTCGGGAGGCTGCGATTCGGTCGGCTCCGAGAGGCGCACCTGCGGCGCCCAGAGCAACAGGGCGAGGACGGCGAAGATTCCCCACAGCGCCACCGCGAGGCGCCAGCCGATGCCGAACAGGTCCTCGACCGGCACGGTCAGCCCGGCCGAGATGGCCCCGCTGAGCGAGAGGCCGACCGAGTAGAGGCCGACCATGATCGCCGCCTGGGCCGGGAAATCGCGTTTGATCAGCCCCGGCACGAGGACGTTCGCGACCGCGATCCCCGATCCCAGCACGATCGTCCCCGCGTAGAGCGCCACCAGGGTCGAGTCGAGCCGAATCGCGATGCCGACGACGATCGCGACCATCGTCAGGAGCAGGAGCGGCGCCATGCGGAAGCGTCGGAAGAGCGGCGGGGTCGCGAGCGCGACGGCGCCGAAGCAGACCAGGGGCAGCGCGGTCAGCACCCCGGCCGCCGCCGAGGAGAGCCCCGTTTCACGCTCGATCTCGCCCAGCACCGGCGGGATGGCGGCGACGCCGAGGCGCAGGTTGAGGACGACGAAGATCAGGGCCGCGGCCGCCCGACGCGCTTCCCTGCTCACCGGGAGAGCCAGCCGATGCGCACGCGGCCCGCCAATACCATCCGGGCGATGTCTGATCCGGGCTCCAGCTCGTGAGCACGTCGGGAAAGGTCGCCTCCGTGCTGCTCGCCGCCGGCGCGGCGACCCGCTTCGGGGGGCGCAAGCAGCTCGCCCTCCTCGAAGGCCGGCCGCTGCTCGAGCACGCCCTGGCCATCGCCGCCGCGAGCGACACCGACCTCACCCTGCTCGTGCTCGGTGCCTACGCCGAGGAGATCGAGGCGACGGTCGACGTCGGCGACGCGATCGTCGTCCGCACCCCCGACTGGCAGCTCGGCCGCGCCGCCTCCCT
>DASZUW010000221.1:0-3663 GCA_035547475.1 Solirubrobacterales bacterium | reverse complement strand
GTGTCGCACGACACGCACGCAGGCGCGGGCGACCTGGGTTACGCATGGGTTGACGCGGGCGACCTGGGTTACGCATGGGTTAACCCAGGTCGCCCGCACCTCCTGGGGCCCTCCATCCCGGCCCAGGATGTGACGGGAGGCTCAGAGAGGCGTGACGTCCCCGGCGCCTTCCCGGCGTCTTCGTCACCAAACAGCCCGGCCCGGGCCGAGTTGTGGCGTCTCCCGCACGGGATCCCGACACGAGGCAGGCCGTCCGATCGGTCAGGGGTCTCGGTGTGGAGTTCTGGTCGCTGAGCGACCCGAACTCGACGCGCGTCCTCACGGGCGCCCGGGTGGCCGCATCCCGACGGTCGACGCCCGCGTGGTTGGGGAACCGCGCATGACGCGGTTCTCCAACCACGCTGTCTCCTGACCGTCCGAACCCTCGCCTCCCCCTCACCGGCCCCACGTCCTGGGCGCCTCATGGGGGTCACAGCCTGCCAGGACCCCCATGAGGCGCCCAGGACGGCCGCCCGCGCCCCGAAGTGGTGTGGACGGCCCGGCCGTGCCCGGGCCCTGCCCCTACGCCAGTTCGAACACCACGTGCACCGTCGCCTTGACCCGCGACGTGCCGGGCTTGGTCGGCGGGCTCGGCGCTGCCTTCACGGCCGAGGCGCCTTCTTCGGCGCCCTCGAAGCGGGGGCCGATGAATTCGGCGCCTTCGCCTTCCTCGATGGTGAGCGCCGGGCCGAGCTTGGCGCCTGCCTGGGCGGCGAGGATCGTCGCGCGTTCCTTGGCCTTGTCGAAGGCGGCGGCGAGGACCTTCGCGAAGGCTGCTTCTTCGTCGCCGACGCTGAAGCTCGGGCCGCTGACGCCGGTGGCGCCCGCGGCGAGGCCCTTGGCGATCAGTTCGCCGGATCTGGCCGGTTCGTGGAGGGTGACCTGGACGCCCTCGGTCGCCCGGTAGACGGTGGCCTTGCCCTTGCGGACGGGGCGGACGTCGATGCGGCCGGTGCGGATGTCGTCTCCGGCGACGCCGGGGAAGGCCTTGGCGGTGGCGATCACCCGGCGCAGGCCGGCGGCGGTCGCCCGCAGGGCGGCGGCGCGCGTCTCCCGTTCCCGCTTCACGCCGAAGCCGACCCTGGCGGTGTCGTTCGGCACCTTGATGTTCGCCGAGGCGGTGACGGCGACGGTGCGCCCGGTCGCGGCGCCCGCCACGGCGGCGAGGAGGGCGCAGGCGACGAGCAACGCGGCGAGGGACACGACGAGGGTGCACTTCCGAGTCGAGAGCATCACGCTTCCCTACCCCCTCTCCTACGGTTTGATCACGATCTTGCCGAGCACGTCGCCCTCGGCGAGCGCGCGGAGGCCCTCGCCGACCTCGGCCAGCGGCAAGGTCTTGTCGATGCGCGGCCGGATTCCGGTCACCTCGATCATCGCGACGAGGTTCCTCAGGTCCGCCAAGGTGCCCATCGTCGAGCCGACGATCTCCAGCTCTTTGAAGAAGACCCGGTTCAGTTCCGCCGCCGGGTCGTGACCGCTGGTCGCGCCGGCGATGACGACTCGCCCGCCCGGCCGCAGCGAGCGCAGCGTGTGCCCCCAGGTCGCCTTGCCGACCGTCTCGAGCACGACGTCGACTCTCTCGGGCAGCCGCGCGCCGGACTCGAAGACGGCGTGGGCGCCGCATTCGAGCGCGAAGTCGCGCTTGCGCTCCTCGCGGCTCGTCGCCCAGACGCGGAAGCCCGCGGCACGGGCGAGCTCGATCGCCGCGCTGGCGACGCCGCCGCCTGCGCCCTGGACGAGGACCGTCTGGCCGGGCCGCAGCCCCGAGCGGTCGAAGAGCATGCGGTAGGCGGTGAGCCAGGCGGTCGGCAGGCAGCACGCCTCCTCGAAGCTGAGCGACGCCGGCTTCGGCACCAGGTTGCGACGCGGCACCGCGACCCGCTCGGCGAGCGTCCCCGGATGGAGCTCGGAGAGGAGCGTCCGACCCGGGTCGATGATTTCGCCGCCGGGGAAGTCGGGGTCGCCGATCACCGCGTGGACGATCACCTCCTCGCCCTCCTCGTCGACCCCCGCCGCGTCGCAGCCGAGGATCATCGGCAGGCGCTCCGCCGGCAGGCCGACGCCGCGCAGCGACCAGACGTCGTGATGGTTCAGCGACGCGGCCTTGACGTCGACGAGCGCCCAGCCGTCGGGGACGTCCGGCTCTCCGACCTGGCCGACCTCGAGGGCGGAGAGCGGGTCCTCCATCGAGGCGGCGACGGCGCGCGCGGCGAGCATGGCGTGAAACCTATCTGTCAGGAGGATGTGACGCCGGTCACCGAGTGAGGGCGGTCACAAACGCGTGTTCGGGCCTCGGCGATACTTGTATACAAGCCGCAAGCAACACGGAAGATGAACGACATGAGCAAGACCTGGAACGTGACCCTGTACCGCGACGGCAAGGCCGTCAGCGAGCGCCACGGCGTCAGCGAGGCCGACGCCGTCGCCCAGATCTACCTCCTCAGCCGCACCGCCGCCCCGCTGCACGCGATCGAGGACGAGATCACGCCGGACACCGGCGAACTCCAGCTCGCCGCCGCCTAGACGAAGCGAGCCCCGCGGAGCGCCGGCGCGGCCGGCGGCTCCGCGAGCTGTTCCTTATGGACGTGTGACGTCCAAAAGGAACAGCTAACCGTTGGCGGGGAGCTCGGCGCCGCGCCTGGCCGCTTCGGCCATCGCCCGCTCGACCGCGTCGACGTCGCGCACCGCGCCGGTGTCGGCGGAGGTCGCCATCGCCGCGTAGGCGCGCAGGGCGGGGGAGACGACGCGCTCCCGCGCCGCCGGCGCGTAGCCGCGGTCGGCCAGCAGCGCCTCGCGGCGCTCGTCCAGCACCGCGTCCTCGACGCAGAGCTCGATCGAGCGGTTCGGGATGTCGATCGCGATCGTGTCGCCGTCCTCGACCAGGGCGATCGCGCCGCCCGCCGCCGCCTCCGGCGAGACGTGGCCGATCGAGAGCCCCGAGGTGCCGCCGCTGAAGCGCCCGTCGGTGAGGAGCGCGCACTTGGCGCCCAGCCCGAGCCCCTTCAGGTAGGAGGTCGGGTATAGCATCTCCTGCATCCCCGGCCCGCCCTTCGGCCCCTCGTAGCGGATGACGACCACGTCGCCCGCGGCGATCCGCCCGCCGAGGATCGCCTCGACCGCCTCCTCCTGGGACTCGAGCACGACCGCCGGCCCGCGGAAGGTGAGGATCGACTCGTCGACCCCCGCCGTCTTCACCACGCAGCCGCGCTCGGCCAGGTTGCCGTAGAGGATCGCCAGGCCGCCGTCGACCGAGTAGGCGTGGGCGAGGTCGCGGACGCACCCCGCGGCGGCGTCGAGGTCCAGCGACTCCCAGCGCTCCGACTGCGAGAAGGCGGTGGCGGAGCGCCTGCACCCGGGCGCGGCGTGGAAGAGCTCTGTGGCCTCCGCGCTCGCCGCGCCGCCGCGGACGTCCCACTTCCCGAGCCACTCCTCGAGCGAGGAGGCGTGTACCGCGCGGACGCCCTCGTTCAAAAGCCCGCCGCGGCGCAGCTCGCCGAGGATCGCCGGGATGCCCCCGGCGCGGTGCACGTCCTCGACCAGGTAGTCGCCGTTCGGCGCCACCTTGCAGATGCAGGGCACGCGGCGCGAGAGCTCGTCGATGTCGGCCATCGTGAACTCGAC
>DASZUW010000220.1:0-4031 GCA_035547475.1 Solirubrobacterales bacterium | reverse complement strand
GCCCGTCCGGTTGATCAGCACGTCGAGCGCTTCGTCGAGCGCCGACATCGCCCGCGCCGAGGCTTCGTAGCCGCGCTGGAAGCGCTGCAGGTTCGTCATTTCTTCGTCGAGGGAGACGCCGGAGGTCGATTCGCGCCGTTCGGAGACCGCGTTCAGCAGCGCCTGGGCGCTGGTTTCACCGTTGCGCGCTTCGTTCAGTTCGGTGCCGACGCGGGTGACGAAGGCGGCGTAGGCGCGGTCGACGGCGCCGCCCCGCAGCCCCCCGATCGCGGTCGCGATGTCGTTGCCGCCCGCCGAGCCGTCGCTTGCCGTCTGCACTTCGGCGGCGGTGACGGCGACGCTCAGGGACGCCGCGGCTTCCCCCGCTTCGTAGGTGAAGAAGGCCGGCCCGCCGCCTTTGACGTGGAGCGCGTTGACGGCGTTCGCGAGGCCTTCGGCGAAGCCGTCCAGTTCGGCGCGGAAGGAGGCGATCGTCCCGCCCGGTTCGACCAGTTCGAGCAGCGTCCCGAGCTTCCCCTTCGGTTCGCTCAGTTCCTGGGGCCAGTCGACTTCGGTGCCGGTGACGAGCGGCGCGGCGGCGTCGCCGAAGCCGACTTCGACCGTGCCGTCGGCGGCTTCGGTGGCCGCCACCTGGCCGAGCGCCGCGAGTTCGTCGAGCAGCAGGTCGCGGCGGTCGAGCAGGTCGTTCGGTTCGGCGCCCTGGGACTCGGAGCTGCGGATCGCCCCGTTCAGCAGCGCGATTTCCCTCGCCTTCGTTTCGACTTCGCCGCCTTTGCCGGTGATCGAGGCGTATTCGCCTTCGGCGACTTCGGCGGCGTAGGTCAGCTGCTGGTTCAGTTCGGCGAGGCTGGTGCCGAGCGCCTTCCCCGCTTCGATCACGGCCTGCCGCGCGGCCGCGTCTTCGGGGTCGTTCGCGAGCCCTTCCCAGTCCGACCAGAAGGTCTGCAACTCCTGTGAGATCCCGGTTTCGCCCGGCTCGGCGAGCGCGCCTTCGATCGTTTCCATCCCCTGCACGCGGGCGGCGAGCCCGCCGAGGCGCATCGCCTGGGCGCGGTACTGGAGGTCGAGGAAGCGGTCGCGCGCGCGGGTGACTCCGGTGACGTCGACGCCGGTCCCCAGTTCGGCCTTGCCGTTGCCGGCCGAGGAGCCGGTGTTGATCCGCAGGGCGCGGCTGGCGCTCGTCGTCACTTCCTGGCGCGAGTAGCCGAGCGTGTTCGCGTTGGCGATGTTGTGCCCGGTGACGTCGAGCGCCTCCTGCTGGGCGATCAGCCCGCGCAGCGCGGTCTGCAGTCCCATGAAGGTCGAGACGCCCACGGCGCTAGGCCTCCACGTCCATCAGCCGGCGCCCGCCGGGCTGCGATTCTTCGCCGCTGATCCGCAGCAGGTGGTCGAGGAAGGTCAGTTCCTGGCGCATCAGCGCGCGGTTGATGCCGTGCTCGCGGGCGATCTCGGCGAGCAGCCCGCGCAGCTCGGCGGAGCGGGTGAGGAGGCGCTCGGCCTCCGCCGGCGGGGCGAGCCCGGCCAGCGCCGGGAGCCCCACGTCGACCGGCTGCACCCCGAGGCGCGCCGCCGCGCGGCGGATCAGCTCGGTGCGTTCGCGCTCCAGCGATTCGCGCGCCGCCATCTCCACCTGGATGTCGGAGAGGCGCGCGAGCACCGCCTCGACGTCGCGCTCGCGGATCGCCGCGCCCTGGCGCAGGACGAGGTCGAGCAGCCGCTGCGCGGAGGCGATCTGCAGATCGAGGTGGCGGGCCACCGCGGCGGGCAGGACGTGGTCCTCGACCAGAACCTCGGCGCTCACTTCCCGGCCCCCTCGAAGCTCGAGTAGAGGTCGGAGGCGAGGCCGAGGCCGCCCGCGCCGACGAGCGCTTCGGCGACCGTTTCGGGGAGGCTCACCGCGCTCGGCACCGCGGCGAAGGCGCCGCCGCCTTCTTCGCCGCCACCGAGCCCTTCGCCTTCGCCGCCCGACCCCGCCGGCGATTCCGGCAGCGCCTCGGCCAAGACCTCCTTCAGCAGCATCGATTCGAAGGCGAGCGCGGCGCGATAGCCCCGCACCGCGCCGGGGCCTTCCGCGCGGATCGGCCTCGGGACCGTCGCGCCCGCCACCGCCGCCGAGATGCCGGTCGCGCCCGTCATCGGATCAGCCCGTTGGCGACGGCGAGGACTTCGTCCTGGGTGGTCACGGCCTTGCCCGCCAGCTCGTAGCCCTGCTGGGCTTCGGTCATCGCGGTCATCACGCTCGCCATGTCGACGTTCGAGGCCTCGAGCGCGCCCTGCTGGACGCGCGCGCCCCGCGCCGCCCGCACCGGCCCGCTGGCGACGGTCGGCAGGTAGCCGCCTTCGCCGTCGGCTTGCAGGCCGTTCGGGTTCGTGACCTCGACCAGCGGGATCTGCCCGAGCTTGCGTCGGCCGGCGGAGACGGTGCCGTCGGGGGCGATCGAGACGTCGTTCGGGTCGACGCCCCTGGGGATGCGCACCGGCGGCTGGAGCGCCTGTCCGGTCGCCGTGCGGAGCTGCCCGTCCGGGCCGACCTGGAGGTTGCCGTCGCGGGTCAGCGCGACGCCCCCGCCCGCCGCGCGGACCTGGATGAAGCCGGGTCCGGTGAGCGCCACGTCGAGCGGCCGTTCGGTGAGTTCGAGCGGGCCCGGTTCGAAGTCCTGGCCGAAGACTTCCGCCGCCGCGCCCGCGCCGGTCGCCGTCCCCGCCGCCCCGCCGCGCCCCGGCGACTGGTAGAGCAGGTCGCGGAAGCCGACCCGCAGGCTCTTGTAGCCGGTGGTCGAGACGTTGGCGATGTCGTTCGAGAGGGCGTCCATCCAGGCCTGCTGGGCTTCCATCCCGGCGGCCGCCGTGCTCAGCGCGGTGTCCATCAGGAGATCGCCCCCACCTGGCCGGCCGACTCGGCGAGCGTTTCGCCGATCGTCTGGATCGATTTCTGGTCGGCTTCCAGCGAGCGGAACGAGGAGATCAACTTCACCATCGTCTGCGAGGGGTTCACCGCCGATTCCTCCAGGAACCCGGCGCGCACCTTGCCGGTGGCCTGGCCGGTCGCGTTCCCCGTGTAGAGGTTGTCGCCCTGCTTTTCGGCGCCGGCGACCTGGAAGACGCCGACGTCACCGGGCGCGACCGTCCCGTCTCCGCGCAGCCGCACCGGTGCCCCGCCCGGGCCGAGCACCGGCTCGCCGAGCTGGTCGGTGAGGTTCCCTTCGGCGTCGGTCGAGAACTGCCCGTTGCGCGTATAACGCACCCCGGCCGCGGTCCGCACCGCGAAGAAGCCTTCCCCTTCGATCGCGAAGTCGAGCGCTTCGCCGGTTTCGTGGACCCCCGCCGGCGCCAGGTCGGTCGACGTTTCCGCGATCTCCACCCCGAGGCTCAACCGGCCGACCGAGGTCCCGTTCGCCGTGTTGCGCAGCAGCAGTTCCCCGAACCCCGCCTGCGTCGCCCGATCCGCCTTGTACCCCGGCGTGTTGACGTTCGCCAGCTCGTTCGAGATCTGTTCCTGCCGCACCATCTCGGCGAGCATCCCCGAGGCGGCGATGTAGAGACCGGAGTCCATCCAGCCGAGGTATTCGACCGGAGGGCGGGAAGCTTGAGGGGAGTGGGCGATTGGGGGGATCGGGTAGGGACGGGGAGGGACGGGGGCCGCAGGGTTTCGCTCGGGCCGTCCACAGGGGTTCGGCGTGCCGGCGGCGCGTCCTGGGCGCGAGGCGTTCGTGGGAGAGGCGGCGAGGGCTCGTCACGAAGTACACGGGTCCGTGACGAACTCCGGGGTCTCGTGACGGTCTCTCATGCGTCTGTCGCCGCGACGGAGGCGCTGTGGAGCTTTACCGCCTCATTGGGACGGTTTCGCTCCACAGCAGACCCTTGAGTGGTGGGAAGGCATGAGGAAGACGGGAGGAAGCGTGGAGTTCGCACGCTCTCCGTCACGAGATCTCGCACGGGTGACGGGTCGGTGACGGTTGCGTCGCTCTCCCTCTCCCCGAACACCCGGCCCTCTCGGCCACGGCCACAGCCCGCCAGGGTCGTGGCCGAGA
>DASZUW010000219.1:0-16726 GCA_035547475.1 Solirubrobacterales bacterium | reverse complement strand
CGTGGATACCTGGGAGGAGCGATCGCATTCGGGCCGGAAGGCGACGCATGGATGCCGTACCTCGAACACGGGCTTGTGCGGATGACGCCCGACGGACGGCAGAAGGGGTACCGCCAGGTTGAAGGTGCCGTTGTTGCCGGTCACGAAGGCAATATCTGGTCCCTGGAATGGACGAAGGCCTGGCGCATCTTCCCGGGTGGCGCATAGGTCGAGAACCAATGGTGATCGCCGTCGTGGCCGCGCCGATCGACGCCGCGAAGGATCACCGCCACCCATCCCGACCCCACCAGTCCACCCACATCCGCAGCATCACACCCAGGTCATCCATCGACCCGGGGCTACCTCCAGATCATCAGCGGCAGGATCGTCACCCACGATCACTTCGCCTCCAGCTAACTGATCTCACCACCCGCCCCGCCCACCGCTCAATAGGCGGCCCGCAGCCCGGCGAGCATCGGGAAGTGACGCACGTTCGTGGTCAGCAGCTCCGCCTCCAGGAGGACCGCCGTCGCCGCGATCAGGTAGTCGGCGTCGTCGATGCCGGAGTGGGATCGGCGGTGACGGCGGGCGAGCTCGCCGGCGACTCGCGCGACCTCCTCCCCGACCGGGACCCACGAGAGGGTCGAGAAGAACGCCTCCAGCGCCTCGACCTCCCGCGGGCGGACGCCCGCCAGCAGCTCGAAGCGGACGACCTCGCTCGCCAGGAGCGGCTCGCCGTCCTCGACCAGACCCGTCAGCAGATCGACCGCCGGCTCCGATCCGCGCAGGTGGTCGACCGCGACGCTGGTGTCGAGCAGCTTCACCGCACGCCGAGGCGGGCGAGCCGCTCGTTCACGTCGCCTGAGCGGATCTCCTCGACGTATGCGGCGCCGTCGCCGGATCGGCCGCTCCAGGAGCCGGCGCTCGCCCGTAGCGCCCGCAGCCTCTCCTCCGCCGCCTGGCCGCCGAAGGTGGCGCGGACCGCGCGGCGGATCAACTCGGATCGCGATGCGCCGGTTTCGCGGGCGGCACGATCGAGGAGCGTCAGCTCCTCCTCGCCGAGGTAGATCTGGGTCCGACTCATGGTGTCACTGTACATCAGGCGGTGTCCCTACTGGCTATCGGCGTTGGCCCGCGAGGTGATGAAGGCCGAAGGTCGACTCGGGAGGTTGAGATCGAGGTGGGCGGAGCCCGCTTCGCTGCCGCGATCAGGTCATCACCCGCGTCAACGACAACCGCGCCGGGATCTACGACCGCGAGCGCTGGCGCGTGGCGGACTGGGGGCCACGCTTGGGTTCGACCCGAAAAACGTGACCCGAAGGGGGTTTTGGAGGCGCTTTTCCTCGTTGTCGCCATGATCCCGTTCTGGCTCCGCCTCGGGACATGTTGGGGACATATTCCGGTATCTCGAAGAAGCGCTCCGGGGCGAAAAGTGCGTATTTCCTGGACTTTCGAGAGCCGACGATCGGACTTGAACCGATGACCCCTTCATTACGAATGAAGTGCTCTACCAACTGAGCTACGCCGGCGCGGGGGCCCATCTTAAGCCAAGAATCGTCTCGATTCAGACAGGCCTCGGAGAGGGCTGACACTCAGTTGACCCTCAATTCTCTGCGGGTCGCGCCCTCTAGCCTTGGGGGCCACTTGCAGATTCTCAGCCGATCTGTCGGACTTGGTCGATTCGACCCATGCGGCGGAAACGGGACATTGGCGGATAGTCGGTTTAGGTGCCGACGAACGAGACCAAGACCACCTTCGCGACTCAGGGTCGAGCGTGCGCACCGCTCAGATCGAGTTGCGTACGGCCTGCCTCGGTCTCGTCGGCAACGCCGCCGCGATTCTTAGGCTTCCTGCTGTGGAGGCCGGTCTGTTCGCCCTTGGAGGGGTCATCGTCGGAGGAGTCCTGAATGGGTTGGTCGCCTGGATTCTGGCGCGGCACACGGCTCGATCGAATGCGCGAGTCGCGGCGTTGCTCGTCAACGAGGAGTTGATGCAGTCCGTCCCGGCCCTCCTCGGCCTCCGAGAGCACAAGACTTGGGGATGGTTGAGCGTCGCGCATGAATTTGGGCGCCGGGACGCATGGGACGAAAACCGAGCAATTCTCGGACACGCCATCGACCCAGACGCATATATGGCGATCGCGGCCGGCTATAGCGGGCTCACTTCCGCGCGCGATACGGCCGCGCGCGGAGACTTCTCGGCACCAATCACTGATGTGCAGGGGGAGTCTTTGGCGACCACTTATCTCACGATCAATAGAGGCCTTTCTTACCTCGGCCCCCTGCTTCATCGACCGAGCTGGTGGCATCCCCGGGCGAGACGAGCCTTTGACCGCAAGACCCGGCAGCACATCCGCAGCCTCTTGGAGAAGGACAGGAAATACCAGGACTTCATGGCGAAGCATGGCCGGAATGAATAGACACCGACACCATTGGACCGTCGACGCGCGTCGCCCGCTACCTAGTCGACCGCCAGATCCCCCGCGCCGAGGTTTCGGACTAGCTCCTGCGCCCCCATCTGGATCGCCTCCCAGGGCGAGCCGAGCGGCGGGGTGTAGGAGAGGTCGAGGTCGCAGAACCCCTCGGCGGTCATCTCGTTGAAGATCGCCGTCGCGGGGATGTCGATCCGCTTGGCGATCTCCGAGCCGCGATGGCCGACGAGCTGCACCCCGAGCAGTCGGCCGTCGCGGCGGTCCCCGGTCAGGCGCATGGAGATCGGCCGGGCGCCGGGGTAGTACGCCTTGTGGTCGTCGGGGCTCGCGGTGATCGTGAGCGGGTCGAAGTCGGCGGCGGCCGCCTCGTGCTCGCGAAGTCCGGTCCGCGCGGCGACGAGGTCGAACACCTTCACGACCTGCGTGCCGATGATGCCCGCGAACTTACGCGAACCGCCGAGCGCGTTCTCGCCCGCGACGCGGCCCTGCTTGTGGGCGGTGGTGCCGAGAGGCAGATAGGTCGTGCCGAGCAGCCGATGGTGCGTCACCGCGCAATCGCCGGCGGCGAAGATGTCGGGCAGGTTGGTCCGCATTTCGCGGTCGACGGCTATCGCGCCTTTGGTCCCCAGCTCGACACCCGCCGACACCGCGAGGTCCGTGTCCGGGCGCACCCCGACGACGACCAGCACCACGTCGGCGGCGAAGGTGCGCGGAGCGCCGTCCGGGTCCACGGCATGGACTTCGAGCCGCCCCTCCTCGCCGTCGGTCGACGCGATGGCCTCGACCCGCGTTCCGCACCGCACGTCCACGCCGTTCCGCACCAGCTCCTCGCGGACCAGGGCGCCCAACTCGGGGTCGACGGTCGGGAGCACCTCGGGGAGCTGCTCGACCTGGGTGACCTCAAGTCCCCGCAGGCGCATCCCCTCGGCCATCTCCAGACCGATGTAGCCGGCGCCGACGATCACCGCGTGGCGCAGCGGCGAGGACTCGAGCGTCTTCATCAGCTCGAACGTGTCGCCCATCGAATGCAGCAGATGGACGCCGTCCTGCGGACCCAGTCGGTCGAGCCCCTCGATCGGCGGCCGCACCGGGACCGCCCCGGTCCCGACCACGAGCGCGTCATAGTCGAGCGTCTCGACGCCGTCGAGGACGAGGCGGTGCTCGGTCGCTTCGATCGTCGTCACCCGCGTGTCGACTCGCAACGTCATCCCGGTCGCTTCCAGGTCCGCGTGGGTCCGGTGGGCGAGGTTCCGCCAGTCCGCGACCTCGCCGGAGACGTAGTACGGGATCCCGCAGATCGAGAAGTTCGGGTAGACGTCGGCGACGACGACCGTGAATTCGCAGTCGGGGTCGAGTTCGCGCGCCCGCAGGGCGGCGCTGATCCCGGCGTCGCTCCCGCCGATGGCGACGACATGCATGGTCAGACCCCCTCCCGCGCCGCGGCTCGGGACCGGTCTCCGTCGACGACCTCGTGCGGGATCAGGATCTCGGACGCCTCCTCGGCGGTGATGTCCGGGTAGAGCACGCGGATCACACCGATCGCCACAAGACCGCCGAGGAGCTGGAAGACGATGAAGGCGGGCACCGAGGCGGGCGCGATCCCGGCGAAGGTGTCGGAGAACATGCGGCCGATGTCGATCGCGGGGTTGGCGAAGCTGGTCGAGCTGGTGAAGAAGTAGGCGGCGGCGATGTAGGCGCCGACGGCGGCGGGGGCGGTCTGACCGCGGTGGGTTCGGGCCAGGGCAAAGATGACGAGGAGGAGGCCGAGCGTCGCCACGACCTCGGCGAGGAGGTGGGGGATCGAGGCTCGGTGCGTGGTGGAGATCGAGATCGCCGCGAGGCCGAACATCGCGTTGGCGACCACGGCGCCGAGGATGCAGCCGGCAACCTGGGCGGGCAGGTAGGCCAGGAGGTCGCGGCGGCGCAGGCCACCCAGCGCCGAGTCGACCAGGGAGACGACCGGGTTGAAGTGGGCCCCCGAGATGGGGCCGAAGACGAGGACGAAGGTGAAGAGCCCGGTCGCGGTCGCGGCGGCGTTCTCGAGGAGCTGGAGGCCGATGTCGCCGGGCGAGAGTCGGGCGGCGGCGATCCCCGAGCCGATCACCGTCGCCGCCAGGAAGGCGGAGCCGAGGAGCTCGGCGAGGGCGCGGCGGGGGAGCGGCGCGTCGACCACGGCGCGATCCTAAGCATTGACAGACGCGAATTCAATAGATATATGTAGATTTATGGCCGTCGCTCTGGACCTGGCCCCGAAGACGAAGCGGCCGGCCGGCCAGGCCCGTCGTGAGCCGGTCGTCCACCCCGACGTCGGGAGCGGCCGCGCCGAGCGCATGGCCGTCGTCGCCAAGGCGCTCGGCGACCCGACGCGCATCCAGTTGGTCGACGTGCTGCGCAAGCACGCGGGCAAGGTCTGCGTCTGCGAGCTGGTGCCGCTCTTCGACCTCGCCCAGCCGACCGTGTCCCACCACCTGAAGGTGCTCCGCGACGCCTGCCTGGTCGGCTCCGAGCGCAAAGGCCTGTGGGCCTACTACTACGTGATCCCCGGCGCCCTGGAGGAGCTGTCGGCATGGCTCGGCCGGTGAGGGGACGCCCGGGACCCCAGCCGCCCCTCCACGAACGCCCCGCTGGATATAACTAGGCGGATGCCGACCCGCCAAGGCCCGGATCCGAAGCGCGAGCAGGGGCAACCCCGGACGGCCGCGTTGCTGGAGGCGCGGGCCGGCGAGGCGATGGCCCTGAACGATGCCTATTTGAACCCGCAGCTCGGCCGGATCGTCCGCACCCTGGGCTTCGACCGCAACTGGGTACGGGGGGAGGGGCCCTATCTCTTCGACGAGGAGGGCGAGCGCTACCTCGACCTGCTCTCCGGCTTCGGCGTCTTCGCGGTGGGCCGCTCCCACCCGACGGTGGTGGCCGCCCTCGAGGACGCGCTCGGCGCGGCGACCCCCAACCTCCCGCAGCTCGGCGTGTCGCTGCTGCCCGGCCTGATGGCGGAGGATCTGCTGTCGCTCGCACCGGCGCGGGTCGAGGCGCTCGTGCCCGCCAACAGCGGCGCCGAGGCGGTCGAGGCGGCGGTGAAGCTGAGCCGCGCGGCGACCGGCCGCGGCCGGGTGCTGTTCGCCGAGCACGGCTTCCACGGCCTCACCCTGGGCGCCCTCTCCCTGAACGGGAACGAGGAGTTCCGGGAAGGCTTCGGACCGCTGCTCGAGGGCTGCGTGGGCGTCCCCTTCGGCGATCTCGGGGCACTCGAGGCCGAGTTGGCGCGCGGCGACGTCGCCGCCTTCGTGGTCGAGCCGGTGCAGGGCAAGGGCGTCAACCTGCCGCCGCCCGACTACCTGGCCGGCGCCCAGGCGCGGTGCCGGGCGGCGGGGGCGCTGTTCGTCTGCGACGAGGTGCAGACCGGGCTGGGTCGGACCGGTCGCTTCTTCGCGCTCGAGCACTGGGGCCTCGAACCGGACCTGATCTGCGTCTCGAAGGCACTCTCGGGCGGCTTCGTCCCGGTCGGCGCGGTGCTCGTCTCGCGCGCCGTGATGGACGCCGTCTTCGACGGGATGGAGCGCGGCGTGCGCCACAGCTCCACCTTCGGCGGCAACGATCTCGCCGCGGTCGCCGCCCTGGCGACGCTGCGGGTGCTCCGCGACGAGGCCCTGGTCGAGCGCGCCGCGCGCCTCGGCGAGCTGCTGCTCGAGCTCACCCGGCCGCTGGTCGAGCGCTATGAGATCGTCCGCGACGTCCGCGGGCTCGGCCTGATCTGGGCGATCGAACTGGGTCGTCCCACCGGTGGCGCCGCGAGGCGCGCCTGGGATCTCGGCGAGCGCGCCCAGCCGGGGCTGGCGGCGCAGCTGATCACCGTGCCCCTCTTCCACCGTCACCGCATCCTCTGCCAGGTCGCGGGACATCGCCTGAACGTGGTCAAGGCGCTGCCGGCGCTGGTCACCGGCGAGGACGAGATCCGGCGCTTCGCGGCGGCGCTCGAGGACGTGGTGGCCGAGGCCGAGCGCCTGCCCAGCGCCTACGCGAAGCTCGGGCTGGGATTCGCGCGACGGGCGCGACCACGGCGGCGGCGACGGGTCGCGCTCGGTCGATGATCGCGGCGGACCTGAAGTCGCTGATCCGCGACGTGGCCGACTTCCCCCGGCCCGGAGTCGTGTTCAAAGACACGACGCCGCTGTTGGCCGATCCGGCCGCCCTGCGGGCCGCGATCGACCTGCTCGCCGCGCAGCTGCGCGCGCAGGCGGGCGCGGTCGACCTCGTGATCGGGGCCGAGGCGCGCGGCTTCATCCTCGGGCCCGCCCTCGCGGCCTCGTTGCGGGCCGGCTTCGTTCCCGCCCGCCGGCCCGGCAAGCTGCCTGCCCGGGTCGAGGGGGTCGAGTACTCGCTCGAGTACGGCATCGACGCCCTGCAGATGCACACCGACGCGCTCGAGGGCGGCGGGCGGGTCGTCGTGCACGACGATCTGCTCGCCACCGGCGGCACCGCGGCGGCGATCGCCCGTCTGGCCGAAGACCTCGGGGCCGAGGTCGTCGCCTTCAGCTTCCTGATCGAGCTCGGGTTCCTCGGCGGCCGGCAGCGACTCGGCGCACCGGTGCACGCCGTCCTCAACTACGAGAGCTGAGCTCCGGCTCGGGCTCGGGCTCCGGACCCGGCGCCCGCTCCCTGTCGCTGTGGCCCGGCCACCAGGCGAGGTGGCCGATCAGGGCGGTGATGCTCGGGGTGAAGAGCATCGCCATGACGAAGGCGGCGACGGCGATGCCGAAGGCGATCGCGAAGCCGATCTCCGCCAACAGTGAGTTTCCGGCCAACATCAGCACCGCGAAGGAGCCGGCGAGGATCACGCCGGCGGCGGAGATCGTCGGGCCGGTGTGGCGGATCGCCATCGCCAGGGCGGGGCGCGGCGGCAGGCCTTCGGCCGCCTCCTCGCGCAATCGCGACATCATCAGGATGTTGTAGTCGGTGCCGAGCGCGACCACGAACATGTACATGACCAAGGGCAGGAGGAATATGAGCCCCGACTTTCCGGCCGCGTCCTGGAAGATCAGCGTCGTCGCGCCGAGCGTGGCGGCGAAGCCGAGGCCCACCGAGACCATCAGGTAGAGGGGCGCGACCAGGCTGCGCAACAGGAGGGCGAGGACGATCATGATCAGGATCGCGGCGACCGGGAAGACCAACGAATAGTCGCGGTTCATCGCCTTGTCGATGTCGACGTAGACCGAGGTGATGCCCCCGACCAGCGCCGTCGCCCCGGTCGGCGCCGAGTCGTGGGCGGTTTCCCGTAGCGGGTCGCGGACGGTGGCGAGCGCGGCGTCGGATTCCGGACCGTCGGCGAGCGTCACGACGAATTCGGCGGTGCTGCGGTTTTTGCTCAAGGTCGCTTCGCCGACCGCGCCCACGCCTTCGACCCCTTCCAGCTTCTTCTGGTACGCCGCCAGCTCGCTCGGCGACAGCGCCTTGCCGGAGGGGTTCTGCAGGTACACCTGGGTCGGGTCGGTCGCGCCAGGGGGCAGGCCTTCCTCGAGGTTCTTGAGGGCGACCCGCGACTCGGCGCTCGACGGCGTCGAGCCGGAGGCGAGGTCGAAGGAGGGGTGGTAGGCGAGCGCCGCGACGGCGAGCGCGACCAGCACGACCCCGGCGCCCCCGGCAAAGGCGGCCGGCCGTTTCGCCATCAGGTTGCCGAGCGCCGTGAAGCGGGCGCTCTTCGGCTCTTTCTTCCAGGTCTTCGAGGGCCAGAAGATCCTCGGGCCGAGCAACGACACGACCGCGGGCACCAGGGTCAGGCCCGCCAGCAAGGTGACGGCGACGGCGATCGCCAGTGACGGCCCCAGCGAGCGGAAGAAGCTGAGCGAGGACAGCGTCATCGCCAGGAAGGCGATGATCACGACGCTCGCCGCCGAGGCGATCGCCTCGCCGACCCGGCCGACCGCGCCGATCATCGCGGTGCGGCGGTCCTCGCCCAGGCGCAGCCGCTCGCGGTAGCGGAAGAGCAGGAAGAGGATGTAGTCGGTCCCGACCCCGAAGAGGACGACGATCAGAAGCGAGGAGACCGAACTGTCGGTTTTCATCCCGAAGGCCTTGACGATGTCGGCGATCAGCCCGTTGGCGATGCCGGAGACGACGAGGATCACGATGATCGGCAGGAAGGCGATCGTCGGGCTGCGGAAGATCACCAGCAGCAGCAGGATGATCAGGATGATCGTGCCGAAGGCGGTGATCGACTCGGCGTCGCCCGAGGCCTTGTGCTGGTCGTAGCTTTCCGCGGCCGAGCCGGTGGTGCCCAGGGTGAGCCCGGTCTTCGCTTCGACCTGTGCCAGTTCGCTCCGCAACGCCTTGACCGCGTCGTAGACGGTGTCTTCGTTGCTCGGATTGAGTTCGGGCAGCTCGACCTGGATCGTCTGTACCTTCTTGTTCGGCGAGGGTTCACCGACCTCGACGCCTTCGATCGCCGCGATCGGGCTCTGCTTCAGTTCCGCGCCGATGCTTTCGACCTGCTTCGAGTCGGCGGCCGAGAGCTTGCCGCCGCCCTGCGGCTGGGCGACGATCACGACCGAGGGATTGAAGGCCGACGGGAAGGCGTCTTCGCGCAGGTGCAGCGCCTTTATCGATTCGTAGTGGCTGGGGAGGAAATCACTCTCTTCGGTCGACGTGGGCAGGCTCGGGGCGGTCGCGATGATCGCCGCGGCGGCAACCACCCACACTCCGATCACCCACCAGGGCCGGCGCACGACGAAACCGCCCAGGCGCGCGAAGACGCCGCTCATGGCGCGCGCGGAGTCGGTTTGTGCGGGGAAGTCGGACAGTTTCCGGAGGGGGTCGTGAGAGACCGATGGGGGGAAGACGGCACCGTAGCAAGTTCGGGCTGCCTGATTTTTAAGGGCCTGTAACCCGATCCGGCTATGCTCGGCGACCTCTCTTGGCGGGCGCGGCAGCAGATCTCCAACCCCCGGCCGCGGTCCGGTCCGACTCCCTCGGGGTCCTCCGCGACGCGCGGGCGCGCGCCGCCGACGCCCTCGCGCTCGCCTCTCGTCACCTCGACCCCTCGCTGGTCGACGTCCTCGGGATCCTCGGCTTCGACGCGGCCTACGAGCGCTCCCGCGGCTCCTACCTCTACGACGGCGCCGGGCGGGCCTTCCTCGACTTCCACACCGGCGAGGGGTTCGCCAGCCTCGGCCACAACCACCCGGACGTGCGCGAGGTGCTCGAGGCGACGCTCGCCGCCGATCTGCTCGACGGCGTCCAGATCCACTATTCGCCGCTCGCCGGGCTGTTGGCCGAGGCGCTCTGCGAGCGGCTGCCCGCCAGCCTCGACGCCGTCTTCTTCGCCAGCACCGGGGCCGAGGCGGTCGACTCGGCGATGAAGTTCGCCCGCGCGGCGACCGGTCGGCCGCGCCTGCTCGCCTGCGAGAGCGGTTTCCACGGCGTGACCCTCGGGCCGCTCTCGCTGGTCGGCGACGAGTTCTTCAAGGAGGGCTTCGGGCCGCTGCTGCCGGGCTGCGGCCTGGTCGGCTTCGGCGACCTGGAGCGCCTCGAGGCGGAGCTGGCGAGAGGAGACGTGGCGGCCTTCATCGTCGAGCCGGTGCAGGGGCGCACCGTCGCGCCGGCGCCGGCGGGCTATCTGGCGGCCGCACAGGCGCTCTGCCGACGTCACGGCACGCTCTTCGTCGTCGACGAGATCCAGACCGGGCTCGGCCGCACCGGCGCCTGGTTCGCGCTCGAGCGGGACGATCTCGAGCCGGACTTCGTGCTGGTCGGCAAGGCGCTCAGCGGCGGCTACATGCCGGTCGCCGCGATGGTGACGCGGCGCCAGATCTTCCAGCGGGCGGTGGGGAAGCTCGAGCGCTCCTACGTCCACCAGTCGACCTACGGGCGCAACCGGCTCTCGATGGCGGCGGGGCTCGCCGTCCTGCGGATCCTCGAGCGCGACCGGTTGGTGGCCAACTCCGCCGCGATCGGGACGCGCTTGACCGAGGGGCTGCTCGGGTTGCAGGTCCGCCACCAGATGATCAGGGAGGTGCGGGGGAGCGGCCTGATGGTCGGGATCGAGCTGCAGCCGCCGCGTTCCCGGCGCGGCCGGCTCGCCCTGCAGCTGATCCGCCGGGCGAGCGCCGGGCTGTTCCCGCAGCTGGTGGTGATCCCGCTGCACCGCGACCACGGCGTGATCACGATGGCGGCGGGCAAGAACGACGTGATCAAGCTGCTGCCGCCGCTGACGCTCTCGGCGGCCGAGGCCGACTCCTTCCTGGTCGCGCTCGGCGCGGTCCTGGAGGAGTGCGAATCCGGGGCCGGGAACAGCTGGGGCGTCGTGCGCGGGATCGCCTTGGAGACGCTCCGCCGTCGCGGCATCCGGCCCGGATGAGCGCCGGGGAGACCTGCCTGCTCACCGGGGCGAGCGGCTTCATCGGCGGGCACCTGGCGCGCCGACTCGCCGACCAGGGTCGGCAGGTGCGCTGCCTGGTCCGCCCCGGCGCCGCGGTGGCACCCCTCGCGGCGGTCGGGGCGGAGCCGATCGAGGGCGACCTCACCCGCCCCGACTCGCTCGCCGCGGCGGCCGCGGGGTGCGACGTCGTCGTCCACTGCGCCGCGCTGGTCTCCGACTGGGGCACGGTCGCGGAGATCGAGCGCGTCAACGTCGCCGGGACCCGCGACCTGGCCGCCGCGGCCGCGGCGGCCGCGGTCCGTCGCTTCGTCCACGTCAGCACCACCGACGTCTACGGCCATCCCGGCGGGCCGGCGGTGGGCGAGGACGCGGTCGGCGCGACCCCGCCGCGCAACTGGTACGCGCGGACCAAGCTCGCCGCCGAGGAGGAGCTCCGGCGGGTCGCCGCCGGGAGCGGGATGGAGACCGTCGTCGTCCGCCCGGCGACCGTCTACGGGCCCGGCTCGGTGGCGGTGGTCGGCGAGATCGCCGCCGCGCTCAGAGGCGGCAACATGCTGCTGATCGACGGCGGTCGCGCCCTCGCCGGCCTCTGCTTCGTCGAGAACCTGGCCGATCTCCTCCTGCTCGCGCTCGACAGCGAGGCGGCGGCGGGGGAGGCGTTCAACGCCGACGACGGGCTCGCGGTCACCTGGCGCCGCTTCGTCGACGACCTGGCGGCCGGGCTCGGGGTCCCGCCGGCCCGCTGGAGCGCTCCCTACCGGCCCGCGAGGGCGCTCGCGGTCGTGATCGAGGAGGGCTACCGGGTGTTGCGGCGGGCGACCGGCCTGAGCACCAGGCCGCTGCTCTCCCGGCAGGCGGTCGAGGTGCTGGGCCGCCCGCAGTCCTTCTCCAGCCGCAGGGCCCGCGAGCTGCTCGGTTGGGAGCCGCGCGTGGGCTATGAGGTCGGCCTGGAGAGGACGCTGGACTGGCTGCGGGGCGAGTGACCTCACCACCCCGGATATTTGGGCGGAAATGCCAAAAATTCAGCATTCGCTCATGTAGGACGCGATAGAAGGGGGCTTGATGTCCTCCCCCTCTGGCTCGATCCCCGGACCGATCGCGGCCGATCCGGGCGCAGCGGCCCGCGACGATACCGCCGCGGTGGCGCGGACGGCGGCGGCGCGCGGCAGCGCGCACCTGCTCTCCCTGCAGCAGGCCGACGGCCACTGGCGCGGCGAGCTGGAGACCAACGTGACGATGGACGCGGAGGACCTGCTGTTGCGCGAGTTCCTCGGCATCCGCGAGGCCGGGCCGACGGCCCGCGCGGCGAGCTGGATCCGCTCCCAGCAGCGCGACGACGGCTCCTGGGCCAACTTCCATCGCGGGCCGGGCGACCTCTCGACCACGATCGAGGCCTACGTGGCCCTGCGCCTCGCCGGCGACGGGCCCGAGTCCGAGCACATGCGGCGGGCAGCGGCCTTCGTCCGCGCGCACGGGGGGATCGAGCGCTCGCGCGTCTTCACGCGGATCTGGCTGGCGCTCTTCGGCGCCTGGTCCTGGGACCGGGTGCCGGCGCTGCCGCCGGAGATGATGCTGCTGCCGCCGAGCGTGCCGCTGAACGTCTACGACTTCGCCTGCTGGGCGCGCCAGACGGTCGTCGCCCTCACCGTGGTCGTCTCGGAGCGGCCGCGGCGGCCGCTGCCGTTCACGCTCGAGGAGCTGCACGGCGCCGAGCCCTGGCGTCCGCCGGTCGGCGCGACGCCCAGCGGCCGGGCCCTGGTGGCGCTCGACCGCTTCCTTCACCTCTACGAACGGCGTCCCCTCGGGTTCCTGCGCAAGGCCTGCCTGAAGCGCGCCGAGGAGTGGATCGTCGACCGCCAGGAGGCCGACGGCGGCTGGGGAGGGATCCAGCCGCCCTGGGTCTACTCCCTGATCGCGCTGCACCTGCGCGGCTATCCGCTCGACCATCCAGTGATGCGGCGCGGGCTCGACGGCCTCGAGTCCTTCGTCGTCGACGACGAGCGCGGCCGGCGCCTGGAAGCGTGCCAATCGCCGGTCTGGGACACCGCCCTGGCGCTGATCGCGCTCGCCGACGCGGGCACCCCGGCCGACGACCCGGCGCTCGTGCGGGGCGCCGAGTGGCTGCTCGACCGCCAGATCCTCGGCCGCGGCGACTGGTCGGTGCGGCGACCATCGCTCGAGCCCGGCGGCTGGGCGTTCGAGTACGCCAACGCCAACTACCCCGACGTCGACGACACCGCCGAGGTGGCCCTCGCCCTGACCGCCGTCGAGCATCCCGAAGGCGAGCGGGTCGGGGGGGCGGTCGCGCGGGGCGCGGCCTGGATCGAGGGGATGCAGAGCTCCGACGGGGGCTGGGGCGCCTTCGACGCCGACAACTGCCGCGCCCTGGTCGGCGACCTGCCGTTCTGCGACTTCGGCGAGGTGATCGATCCGCCGAGCGCGGACGTCACGGCGCACGCGGTGGAGCTGCTCGCGCGGCTCGGGCGGGGCGGGGACCGATCCGTCCGGCGCGGCGTGGACTGGCTCCTGGCGGCGCAGGAGGCCGACGGCTCCTGGTTCGGGCGCTGGGGCGTGAACCACGTCTACGGCACCGGCGCCGTCGTCCCGGCGCTCGTCGCCGCCGGCCTGCCCGGGAGCGATCCGCGGATCCGCCGCGCCGTCGCCTGGCTCGAGTCCCACCAGAACGCCGACGGCGGCTGGGGCGAGGACTGCCGCTCCTACGACGACCCCGAGTGGATCGGCCGCGGCGAGAGCACCCCTTCCCAGACCGCCTGGGCGCTGCTCGCGCTCGACGCCGCGGGCGAGCGCTCCGCCGCGGTGGAGCGCGGGGTCCGTTGGCTCGCCGACGCCCAGCTCGAGGACGGCAGCTGGGAGGAGCCGCAGTTCACCGGCACCGGGTTCCCCTCCGACTTCTACATCGCCTACCACCTCTACCGCCAGGTGTTCCCGCTGATGGCGCTGGGGAGGTGCGCGCGGTGAGCGCCACCGCCGCCGCCACCACGCTTCCCTCCCGCGCCGCCGTGATGGCGCAGGCGGGGGACGAGAACTTCCCGGTCGGCGGGCGGCTGCTCGCCGGCCCGGCCGCCCGCGACCTGCTCGCGATCTACGGCTTCGCGCGGCTCGTCGACGACATCGGCGACGAGCTCGACGGCGACCGCGTCGCGCTGCTCGACTGGGCCGAGGAGGAGCTCGACCGGATCTACTCCGGCGCCCGCCCCGAGCACGAGGTGATGAGGGCGCTGGCCGCGAGCGTCAGCCGGCGCTCGCTGCCGCGCCGCCCGTTCGAGCTCCTGATCGCCGCCAACCGTCGCGACCAGGAGGTCGGGAGCTACGAGACCTTCGAGGACCTGCTCGCCTACTGCGAGCTCTCCGCGGCGCCGGTCGGCGAGTTGGTGCTGGAGGTCTTCGAAGCCGCCACCCCGCGGCGGCTGGCGCTCGCGGGGCAGGTCTGCGCCGGCCTGCAGGTCGTCGAGCACCTGCAGGACGTCGCCGAGGACCACGCGCGTGGCCGGGTCTACCTCCCCCGCCGCGACATGGCCCGGTTCGACTGCGGGGAGGCCGAGCTCGAGGCGCCGACGGCGAGCCCGCGGTTGCGCGCTCTCATCGCCTTCGAGGCTGGCCGGGCGGATGCGCTGCTCGCGGCCGGAGTGCCGTTGGTAGGCGAGCTGCGGGGCCGCGCGCGGCTGACCGTGTCCGCCTTCCTCGCCGGCGGCCGGGCGACGCTGGCGGCGCTCGGCGACGCCGGGTGGGACGTGCTCGGCGCCCGGCCCCGCCGCAGCCGCGGCGGCTTTGCGATCCAGTTCCTGCGGAGCGTGACGGGCCGATGAGCGCGCCTGCCATCGAGGTCTCCTTCGCCTACCGCGACTGCGAGGCGATCACCCGCCGCGAGGCGGCGAACTTCTTCTACGGGATCCGGCTCCTGCCGCGGTCCAAGCGGCAGGCGATGAGCGCCGCCTACGCGTTCGCCCGCCGGGTCGACGACATCGGCGACGGCGATCTCGACCCGGCGACCAAGCTCGCTGCGCTGGACCTCGAGCGGGAGCGGCTCGCGCTGCTCGCCGCCGACGGCGCCCTGCCCTTGGGCGACCCGGTCACGGTCGCCCTGGCGCACGCCTGCCGCCGCTACCGGATGCCCTGCGACGCGCTCGAGGGGTTGATCGACGGGGTCGAACAGGACGTCCGCGAGACGACGTATGAGACCTTCGACGATCTGGTCGGCTATTGCCGCAGCGTCGCCGGCACGATCGGCCGCCTGTGCCTGGCGATCTTCCTCGACGGCCACCCGCCCGACGAGCAGGCCGTCGGGCTCGCCGACGACCTCGGCGTCGCGATGCAGCTGACCAACATCCTGCGCGACATCCGCGAGGACCACGACCGCGGTCGCGTCTACCTACCGCTCGCCGACCTGCGCCGCCTGGGCTGCGAGGCGTTGCCCGAGGTGGACCCCCGGGCCGCGGCCGAGCTGATCTCCTTCGAGGCCGAGCGCACCCGGCGCTGGTTCGAGCGCGGCCTCGGTCTGGCCGACCGCCTCGATCCGCGCAGCGCCGCCTGCCTGCTCGCGATGACCGGCATCTACCGCGAGCTGCTGGCGCGGATCGAGGCCGAACCCGAGCGCGTCCTGCGCGAACGGGTCTCCCTGCCGGTCCACGAGAAGGCGTGGCTCGCGGTGCGCAGCCTGGTCGGAGGGATGGCGTGAGGGGCCGCGTCGTCATCGTCGGCGGCGGCCTCGCGGGCATCGCGGCCGCCATGGACTGCGCCGGGCGGGGCGCGGAGGTGACGCTGATCGAGGCGCGGGGCAGGCTCGGCGGCGCGGCCTACTCCTTCAGCCGCGACGGCATCCTCGCCGACAACGGCCAGCACGTCTTCCTGCGCTGCTGCACGGAGTACCTCGGCCTGCTCGAGCGGATCGGCGCGCGCCGGATGGTGACGCTCCAGCGGCGGCTGCGGATCCCGGTCCTGACGCCCGGCGGCCGGACCGCGTGGCTGCGTCGCTCCTCGCTGCCCGCCCCACTCCACCTCGCCGGCAGCCTGGCCCGCTACCGGCCGTTGGGCCCCCGCGATCGCGCCTCGGTGGCGCGGGCGATGATGGCGCTGCGCCACGTCGACCGCGACGACCCGGCCGTCGACGGGCAGGCCTTCGGCGACTGGCTCTCCGCCCACGGCCAGAGCCCCGCCGCGGTGGAGGCGATCTGGGACCTGATCGTCCGCCCGACGCTCAACCTCGCCCCCGCCGAGGCCTCCCTCGCCCAGGCGGCCCAGGTCTTCCAGGAGGGCATGCTGGAAGCGGCCGCGGCCGCCGACATCGGCTACGCGCGCTCGCCGCTGTCGGAGATCCACGACACCGTGGCGCGGGCAGCGCTCGAACGGGCCGGGGTCGAGGTGCGGCTGCGCCGCGGCGTCACCGGGATCGAGCGGCGGGGCGAGGGGTTCAGGATCGAGGCCGGCCACGACCCGATCCTCGAGGCCGACGCGGTGGTCCTCGCGGTCCCCCACGAGCGCGCCGCGCGGCTCCTGCCCGCCGCCGCCGGGATCGACGCGAACCGCCTCTCGCGGCTCGGCAGCTCGGCGATCGTCAACCTCCACGTCCTCTACGATCGCCGTGTGCTCGAGCACGACTTCGTCGCCGGCGTCGGCACCCCGGTGCAGTTCGTCTTCGACCGCACCGGCCCCTCCGGGGTGGGGCGCGGCCAGTACCTCGCCGTCTCGCTCTCCGCCGCCGGGGAGGAGTTCGGGATGACCGTGGCCGATCTGCGCGCGCGCTACCTGCCCGCGCTGGCGGAGCTCCTGCCCGCGGCGCGCGGAGCCCAGGTCGAGAAGTTCTTCGTCACCCGCGAGCACGCGGCGACGTTCCGCGCCGCGCCGGGCGCCCGCGCGCTGCGGCCCGGGCCCCGCACCGAGCTGCCCGGCCTCGTCCTCGCCGGCGCCTGGACCGACACCGGCTGGCC
>DASZUW010000218.1:0-9192 GCA_035547475.1 Solirubrobacterales bacterium | reverse complement strand
GCGGGCCGCCGGGAAGGCGCTCGAGACGCTGCTCGCGAAGGACCTCGTGTCCCGCCGGAGAGAGATGGTCGCGGCGGGGACCGCCAAGGAGCTGGCGGTCTGGCGGGCGAACTTCAAGCACCCCCGATGGCACGAACTCTCGCCACGACTGGACGAGGTCGAGTTGCCGGGCTCGAAAACCACTTCTGACCGCCCTCGACAAGGTCGGGATACGTGCGTTCCTGCTTACCTGCGCCACCTCTTCTGGAACACCGCCCCCGAGCAGCTCGACGCCACATCCTCGGGTCCGTACATAGCTCGACGACTGCTACGCACCATGGACCTCCAGGGTCTGGCCTGGGGCGCCGCGACGCTCCGCGCCGAGGACTGGCGCGCCGCCCTGTCCGCGCGCGGGCTCGATCCCGATGTGAGACAGCTGGGACGCAATCTCGAGGCGGCCGCGGCGGCAGACGGCCCCGCGACGACGGCGCCCGCCTGATGGGACGCGGGGAGGGTGGCGCGCGGCCTTTGGACGGCGTGCCTCGGATCCCTGCCGACGTCCGTCGCCTCCTGCCCGCTGACACTGCGAGAGCCTGGGTCGAGGTGGCGCCGCATCTTCCCGAGCAGCTCTACCTGGGCGGCGGCACGGCGGTCATGGTGCACATGCGACATCGGAAGAGCCGAGACCTTGACTTCTTCGCCCACGAGGACGTGGATCTCGATCGACTGAAGGAGAAGTTGGAGGACCTGGGCCCGTTCGCGACCACCTTCGAGGAAGAGGGGACGCTGAAGGGACTGTTCGGAGCCACCAAGCTGGAGGTCTTCGTCAACCCGCTGCTGAAGCAGTTGGCGCCACCGCAACCGGTGGCGGGACTGCGGATCGCCAGCCTCCAGGACCTGATGGCGATGAAGATCAAGGTCCT
The DNA here is from genome assembly GCA_035547475.1 of Solirubrobacterales bacterium. Taxonomy (GTDB): domain Bacteria; phylum Actinomycetota; class Thermoleophilia; order Solirubrobacterales; family 70-9; genus VAYN01. Next base: position 8,290 of record DASZUW010000218.1, on the reverse strand, counting down.
TGCCGAGCGAGGCGAGGCCCGCGACTACTTCGACGTGAAGACGATCGACGAGAGCGGGCACATCCCCGTCGAGGAAGGGATCGAGCTCTACCTCGACCGCTATCCGATCGAGTCCACCTCGGCCGTCCTCCAACACCTCTACCGGGCGCTGGGAGACCTCTCTGACGTCGAGGAGGACGCCGCGCTGCCGATGACGACCAAGGAACTACAGGAGTGGTGGGGCCGGAGGCAGGCACAGGTCCTCCGCAACTCGAGCCGCTTCTCCTGAGCCGTGCGGATTTGACTTGCTTTGGGAAGCGGACGGGTATGGGGCGGGCTGGACTCGAACCAGCGACCAAGGGATTATGAGTCCCGTGCTCTGACCAACTGAGCTACCGCCCCGGGCTTCGCGCGCCGGCGCCGCGACTAGGTCTTGGCGCAGGGCTTGAAGATCGATAGGAGTATGCCTTCGCGGACGGTCTTGGAGCCGTTGCCGATCCCGATCAGGTTTTTCTCGGGGAGGTTTTCGACGTTGTTTTCGATGCAGGCGAGCTGGTCGGCGTCGGCGCCGCCGGCTTCGGCGAGCGCCGTCATCGAGGTGACGTAGCCGGCGCGGAGGAGGTCGAGTTCCTTGGTCGAGGCGTGCGGGTCGACGACCGGCCGGTCGCTCTCGGCTTCGCATCTGGGGCCGGCTTCGGCGGTGATCTTCATCGCCTTCGCTTCGCGTTCGGCTTCCGGGAGCTTCGCGAGCTCTTCGGCTTCGGCCGGGCTGAGGACCTTTTCGACCTGGGCGACGACGCACTTCGCGTACCAGGGCCGGTAGGGGAGCTGGTCGAGGATCGCCGCCAGTTCGGCGTAGACGCCGTGGGTGTCGCTCGGCACCGTGATCGTCTCCTTGCCGACGCTGACGGTCTGGTCGCCGGAGCCGCCGCCGCAGCCGGCCGGCGCCGCGGCGGCGAGGACGGCGATCAGCAGGGCGAGGGCGAAGTGGGGGCGCACGGGGTGATGGCCGGCGGCGCTCAGGCGCTGAACAGCTGGGCGAGGCTGCGCCCCACGTCCGGCGGCTCCTCTTCGCCTTTGGCGGCCGCCGCGGCGCCCTCGGCGAGCGCCTTGGCCGCGTCGGCGATCTGGTGGTCGCGCCCGCCGCGGATCGTGCCGGTCTTCTTCGCTTCGGCGAGGTCGGACTCCATCAGCCCGGCGAGCTCCGCCAGCCGCCGCAGCCCCACCACCCCGGCGGTGCCGCGCAGGGCGTGCGCTTCGGCCCGCATCGTCTCGAAGTCGGTGGTCGCCGTCGCCAGCCCCGCCGAGATCACGTCGCAGCGGCGGCGCGCCTCCTCGGCGAAGGAGGCGAGCAGCTCGTCCTCGGAGGCGGCTTTGTCGCTCATTCCGCGATCACCTTTTCCACGGTCTGGTCCATCAGCTTGGTCCCGAAGCCTCCCTCGATCGTCGCGCTCACGACGCCTTCGCGGTTGATCGCAAACAGCCACGGTTCGGTCGGCAGGTGGAATCGACGCACCTGGGGACGCACCCCTTTCGACGGGTCGTTTTCGTTGTAGATCTCCATGTGGATGAAGTTCGCCTTGCCTTCGAATTTCTGCTGGGCCTGTTGCGCGACGTCGACGACGGGCCCGCAGACCCGACTCTGGCAGAACTGGGGGGTCGTAAACAAGAGCAGTATCGGGTCCTTTCCGAGGACTTCCGCGTAGTTGACCTTGTTCTGCGTGTCCGGTGGCACCCTCGTCGACACTTCCGCGAGGTTTCCGCCGGCGCTCTTCGCGGTCGGCGTCTGGATCAGCGGCGCCTTCTCGCCTGGCCTCGGAATCTTCGCGAATTCGCCCACCACGATGCTTCCAAGGGGTGCCCGCGCCCAGCCGTCCTTTTCCTTGACCAGCGCCACGAGGCGGTATTCGCCGTCACCGGGGAAGCTCAGCTCGGTGGAGTAGACGACGTTCGCGACTTCGGGCTCTTCGGTGGTCGTCCTGCCCTGGAACTCGGGGTCGGTCGCCAGGGATTCGATCCGGGCGGGGAACGGGCCGACGGCGGAGCGTTCCTCGGTCGCGGCTTCCGTCCGCGCCCTCGCCCGCGCCGCGTTGCCCTTCCGGCCAGGCTCCAGGGCGGGCCGTTCCGGGGGGATCTTCGCGTAGTAGATCGCCACCTGGGCGTCGTCGATCGGCTTGCCCGGCTTCCCCGCCTTGGTGTCTTTTTCCGCGACCAGGAACGGGTAGCGGTTCGGGCCCGGGTAGAAGGCTTCCGCGGAGGGGGTGACCTTCGCCGTCGGCTGGACTTCGGCGACGTCTTTCACGAGCTCTTCCAGCGTCCGTCCGCGCGGCTCCGGAAACGCGCTCTTGGGCGGTGCCGGCCTGCTCTTACCCGCCTCGGCCGCCGCGTTCACGGTCGAGCCAGAGCCGGAGCCACCGCCGCAGCCGGCGACGAGGAGCGTCCCGCACGCGAGCAGGCAGACGAGGCCCAGAACGGTACGGGGGGCACGCATCGGCGGCATGTTCGCAGGTAGTCTGGCGCCGTCGTCGAGCGGAGGGAGATGGGATGGCGGAGCGAGCTGCGTTGATCACGGGGGCCTCGGGCGGGATCGGACTGGCGATCGCCGCGGTGCTGGCGGAGGAGGGCCATGGCCTGACGCTCTCCGCGCGCCGCCCGGAGAAACTGGAGGACGCGGTCGCGCACCTGCGCGAGGCGGGCCACGAGGTCGAGACCGTCGCCGCCGACGTCTCCGACGAGGACCAGCTGAAGGCGGTCTTCGCCGCCCACGAGGAGCGCTTCGGCCGCCTCGACGTGCTGGTGAACAACGCCGGCGTCGGGATCGGCGCGCCGCTCGCCGACATCCAGACCAAATTCCTCGACATGCAGCTGTCCGTGAACCTCCGCTCGCTGATCCTCGGGACGCGCGAAGGCCTGCCGCTCCTGCGCAAGGCGGGCGCGGAGCACCGCAAGGCGCTGATCGTGAACACCGCCTCGATCGCGGGCAAGGCGGGCCAGCCCTGGCTCTCGGTCTACGGCGCGACCAAGGCGGCGATCGTGAACTTCAGCGTCGCGACCGAGCGCGAGGTCGGCGGCGAAGGGATCTCCTGCACCGCCCTCGCCCCCGCCTTCGTCGACACCGACATGACCGACTTCGTCAAGGGCTCCGTGCCCGCCGAGGAGATGATCCGCCCCGCCGACATCGGCGAGGCGGTGCGTTACCTGCTGAAGGTGTCGCCTAACTGTCACATCCCTGAGATCGTCTTCACCCGGCCGGGCGAGGCGATCGGCGCGCCGTAGTGCGGGTCCTGGTCGCCGCCTTCGGCGACCCCGGGCACGTCTTCCCGGCGGTCTCGCTGGGACGGGCGCTGGCGCGCCGCGGGCACGCGGTCACGGTCGAGACCTGGGAGGAGCGCCGCGCCGCCGTCGAGGGCGCCGGGCTCGACTTCGCCGCCGCCGAGGAATACCGGACCTTCCCGCCCCCCGAGCCGGGCAGCGAGGAGGGGCGCCACGCCGCCGACGCCGCGCGGGCGCTCCTGCCGCTGATCGAGCGCCTCGATCCGGCGGTCGTCGTCGCCGACATCCTCACCCTCGCCCCGACCCTGGCCGCCGAGGCCGCGGGCGTGCCGCTCGCCACCCTCGTCCCCCACATCTACCCGGTGGTCGAGCCGGGTCTCCCCTTCTTCGCCGTGGGACTGCGCAAGCCGCGCACGCCGCTCGGGCGGGCGCTCTGGCGGGCGGGCCAGCGGGCGCTCGACGTCGGGCTCGAGCACGGGCGGCGCGACCTGAACGGCCAGCGGGAGCGACTCGGCCTCCCGCCGCTCGAGCGCTTCCACGGCGGCATCAGCCCCGACCTGGCGCTCGTCGCCACCTACCCGCAGCTCGAGTACCCGCGCGCCTGGCCGGCCTCCGTGCACGTGACCGGCCCGATGACCTTCGAGGTCCCCCACCCCGACATCGGCCTGCCGCCGGGCGACGCGCCGCTCGTCCTCGTCGCCCCGAGCACCGCCCACGACTCCGAGAACCACCTGGTGCGCACCGCCCTGGCGGCGCTCGCCGACGAGCCCGTCCGCGTCGTCGCCACCACCAACCGCGTGCGGCCCCAGCGCCCGATCCCCGTCCCCGCCAACGCGGTCCTCGTCGACTGGCTCAGCTACAGCCAGCTGATGCCGATCGCCGCCCTCGTCATCTCCCACGGCGGCCACGGCACCGTCTGCCGCGCCCTCGGCGCCGGCGCCCCGGTCCTGATCTCGCCGATCACCGGCGACATGGGCGAGACCGCGATGCGCGTCGACTGGGCGGGCGCCGGCCTCTCCCTCCCCTGGCGCCTCTGCCGCCCGGGGCCGCTGCGCTGGGCCACGCGCCGCCTGCTCTCGGACCCGAGCTTCCGCACCCGTGCCGAGGAGCTCGCCGCCTGGGGCAGGGAGCATGACGGCGCCGAGCGCGGCGCCGAGCTGGTCGAGCAGCTCGCCGCTCGCCGGGGGACGCCCGCGTAGGGACGACCCGCCCAGCTTTCGACGCGTCCTGCCACCTCTGAAGCTCCGGGGGTGGGACTCGAACCCACAACCCTTCGGTTAACAGCCGAATGCTCTGCCGATTGAGCTACCCCGGAACGGCGGCGGCCCGGTGGGGCCGGATGGGGGAATTTACCGGGTCGGGGCCTCACCCGTTGCGAGTGGGCGATCCCTGCCGCAGGCGACTGAGCTCGCGGATGAGCCGGGAGCGACGCTCGTAGTCCTGGGCGCCGACGGCGGCGATCTCGTCCTCGAGCCTGCGCTCTTCGAGGAACTGGAGGTTCCAGGCCATCGCCTCCTCGCTCGCCGGCTCCTCGCGGGCCGTCATGACCAGTTCGGTGATGAGCGCGGCGAGGCCGCCGTTTTCGCGCGGCAGGTGCCCGGCGGGGTCGCTTAGGTGCTCGCGTAGGAACTGCGCCGCGGCGCGACCGCTCGGCGACAGGTGAGGGTCCTTGAGCCGCTCGAGGTAGACGGCGCCCTGCTCCGGCAGGGCGATGCACATCGCCAGCAGGGCCCTCTCTTTCCGCTCGCGGGGGGTCAGTTCGGGCGGCGGCGCCGACTGCTGTCGCGCGGCCCCGGCATCGCCGGTCGGCCGCGGCCGGCCCGAAGCGCCCGGCCCCCCGGTGGCGGGCGTCGCGGCGACCACCCGTCCCATCACCATCGCCGGCTCGAGGTCGAGGCGGTCGGCGACCTTGCGCACCAGCTCCGACTGGCTCGCCCCTTCCTCCATCCCGGCGAGGATCGGAGCGACCTCGGCGAGCGCCTGGTCGCGCTCGACCGGCGAAGAGGTGTCGGTGCGGTCGAGCACGCGGGTCACCTGGAAGTCGGTCAGCTCGGCGGCGTCGGTGGCGTAGCCGCGGAAGCGCTCGGCGCCGTCGGGCTCGGCCATCAGCTCGGCCGGGTCGACGCCTTTCGGCATCGAGGCGACGCGCAGGCGCATGCGCCGGCCGCCGGCGACGCGCTGGGCGCGGAGCATCGCCTCCTGGCCGGCTTCGTCGGCGTCGAGGGCGAGGATCACCTCGTCGACGACGCCGGAGAGGGTTTTCACCTGGTCCGGGGTGATCGCCGTCCCCATCACGCCGACCGCGCCCTGGAGCCCCGCCTGGTGCAGCGCGAGCACGTCGGTGTAGCCCTCGACCACCAGCGCCCGGTTCTCCTTCGCCATCGCGGGACGGGCGCGGTCGAGGCCATAGAGGATCTCCGACTTGTGGAAGAAGTCGGTCTCGGAGGTGTTGACGTACTTCGGTTTCTGGTCCTCGCGCGTCGCCCGCCCGCCGAAGCCGAGGACGCGCCCGCGGGCGTCACGAATCGGGAACATGATGCGCGCGCGGAAGCGGTCGTACACCTGGCCTTGGCGGCTGCGCTGGACGAGGCCGACGCTGTGCATCTCCGGCACGGTGAAGCCCGCCCGCTGCCCGGCGACGAGGATCTTGTCCCAGGCGCTCGGGGCGAAGCCGACGCCGAAGTCGCGCAGGGTCTGCTCGGCGAGCCCGCGCGCCGCGAGGTACTCGCGCGCCTTCGCCGCCTCCCGCGACTCCCAGAGGTAGTTGGCGTAGTAGGCCGCCGCGCGCTCCAGGAGCTGCTGCAGGCGCCGGCGGGCCTGGCGGCGCGCCTCCGCGCGCGGGTCCTCCTGCTCGCGCCGCAGCTCGACGCCGTAGCGGTCCGCCAGCGCTTCCACCGCCTCGGCGAACGCGAGCCCCTCCTTCTCCATCACGAAACCGAAGACGTCCCCCGCCACCCCGCACCCGAAGCAGTGGTAGAGCTTGTCCTGGGGATCGACCGAGAAGGACGGTGAGCGCTCGTCGTGGAACGGGCAGAGGCCCATCATCTGGGCACCGTTCCGTTTCAGATCCGTGTAGCGGCCGACCTCCGCCGCCATGTCGGCGGCATCGCGGACGGCGTTGATGCTCTCGGAGGAGATCAGCGCCATCAGAACCGCGCCGCCTCGGGGATCGCGAGCTCGGTGAAGCGGGCGATGCAGTAGCGGTCGGTCATGCCCGCGATGTAGTCGGTGACGCGCTGGGCGTCCTCGGCGGCCGGGTCGAGCGCCGGGATCGTGTCCGGGTGCGCGAGGTAGTGGTCGAAGAGGCCGGTCATCGTGCGCTCGACCCGGGCGTGCTCGCCGCGCGCCGCCGCGCCGAGGTAGACGCGGTCGAACATGAACTTCCGCAGGCGCAGCATCGCCATCCCGACCTCCTCGGACTGGAGGATGTCGCCGGCGTCACGCGAGCTCTCGACGATGTCGGTCACGAGGGTGTCGATGCGGATCGAGCCGGTGGGCCCGAGGAGCTCGATCTCGGCGGCGGGGAGGTCATCGGGGCGCAGGATCCCGGCGCGCAGCGCGTCGTCGATGTCGTGGTTGATGTAGGCGACGCGGTCGACGAGGCGGACGATCCGCCCCTCGAGCGTCGCCGGCTTGGTCGGCCCGGTGTGGTTGAGGATGCCGTCGCGGACCTGGGCGGTGAGGTTCAGGCCGACGCCGTCGCGCTCCAGCACCTCCACGACCCGCAGCGAGTGCTCGTTGTGCCGGAAGCCGCCGCCGTCGGGGCGCACGCGCCGCAGACACCGGTCGAGCGTCTCCTCCCCGGCGTGGCCGAACGGCGGGTGGCCGAGGTCGTGGCCGAGCCCGATCGCCTCGGTCAGGTCCTCGTTCAACCCCAGCGCGCGGGCGACGGTGCGGGCGATCCCGCAGGCCTCGAGCGTGTGGCTGAGCCGCGTCCGGTAGTGGTCGCCTTCGGGGGCGACGAAGACCTGAGTCTTGTGCTTCAGGCGGCGGAACGACTTCGAGTGGACGATCCGGTCGCGGTCACGCTGGAACGGCGTGCGCAGCGGGCTGTCGGGCTCGGCGACGGCGCGCTCGGCCGGGTAGGAGCGCGTGGCGTGCGCGGAGAGGAACTCGTCCTCCCAGGCGCGGACGCGGTCCTCGAATGCGACGGTGGCAGGCATCGCTCCGATCTTAGGGCCAGGTCGGTGCCCTCCCTTATGCGGCGGCGCGAAGCTGGACATGAGCGTGGTGCTCCAGGGTCTCTCCCACCGCCCGCTCGACCTGTCGCAGGGCGGGCGGCTCGGCGGCGGGCGCCTCGATCAACGGCCTCGCCAGCGCGTCGACCATGAAGCGGTGGGCTTCCTCGGTGAGCGGGAACGAGCCGGCCTCGCAGCTGGCGCAGACGACGCCGCCGGAGGCGCCCGAGAACCCCGCCAGGTGCTCCGCCTCGCCGCAGCTGGCGCAGGAGGCGAGCTCGGGCGCGAAGCCGGCGACCAGGGCCAGCTTCAGCCGGAAGGAGAGCGCGACCTCGAGGCCGGCCGCGCGCGGGTTGCCGGGCTCGTCGAGCAGCGACAAGTAACGGCACAACAGGTTGTATGCGGGGAGGTTCGGCTCGCTCGAGTCCAGCAGGCGCAGCACCGCGTCGCAGGCCCGGGCGCCGGCGCCGATCGCGGCCCCGTCGGAGCGCAGGCGCGGGTAGCCGTCGAGCGTGGTGACGCTGGTGACCGTCATCAGGTCGCTGCGCCCCTGGTGGAGGACGAGATCGAGGCGAAAGAACGGCTCGAGCCGCCCCCCGAAGCGCGATTTCGGCTTCCGCGCGCCCTTCGCGATCGCCCCGAACCGCCCCAGCGTCGGCGAATAAAGGTGCAGGATCCGGTCAGCCTCGCCGTAGCGAATGCTCCGCAAGACGACCGCTTCCGCCTTGACCGTAGATCCCGCCATCAAGACCAGTGTGCGGGACGGACCGGACGGAACCTCGGGCGGGCCACCTCCGTTTGCGCCGGCGCCGCGGGATGCGTAGGGACGGGGCGGGGGTTCGGAGCGCGGTGAAGCTGGC
>DASZUW010000217.1:0-8037 GCA_035547475.1 Solirubrobacterales bacterium | reverse complement strand
CGACCAGGCCCATCGCGCCCTCCTATGTTCGATCAACGGATCGGCTGCGTGCTTCTTCGGCGGGGGTGGGAGTCCTCCCTATAGGGACAGGTTCTAAGTCGCGTATAGCGCGACTTAGGCGCCACAGCCAGGGCCACCGGGGCGCCTGTGGAGCGTTGGTCGCGTACGGCGCCACCGACGCTCCACACTCAGAGCCACCCGGGCGCCTGTGGCGCCTTCCTCGCGCTATGCGAGAGAAAGGCGCCACGGCAAGGTCCTGAGCGTTGGGAAGGCATGAGGAAGACGGGAGGACGCGTGGAGTTCTCGGCGTCTTCGTGACGACGCCTCACCTCGGTCCCTCACCCTCTCCCCGCTCACCCGGCCCTCTCGGCCACGGCCACAGATGACCCGGGTCGTGGCCGAGAGGGCCGCGTCCCTTGTACGTCCTTCGGCCGCCCCCCTTGCCGCGCGAGGACGCCGCGACGCGCCTGCCTAGAACAGCTGGTTCTCGCCGGCGAAGATCTCGGAGACGGAGTCGTCGGTGAAGATGCGGCGGATGGAGTCGGCGAAGGTGCCGGCGGTCGAGAGGACCGTGATGTTGTCGGGGGCGCCGGGGCGGAGGGGGAGGGTGTCGGTGACGACGATGCGCTCGATCGCGGAGGCGGCGAGGCGTTCGTAGGCGGTGCCGGAGAAGAGGCCGTGGGTGGCGCAGGAGATGACCCGGGCGGCGCCCTCGTCCATGACCGTCTGGGCGGCGGCGCAGAGGGTGCCGGCGGTGGCGATCATGTCGTCGACCAGGACCGCGGTCTTGCCCTTCACGTCGCCGACGACGTAACCGATCTCGGCGACCGCCTGGGCCGGGCGCTCCTTCTCCATCACCGCCCACTGGGTGCCGATGCGGCGGGCGAAGTTGCGCGCCGTCTTCACCCGGCCGGCGTCCGGGGAGACGATGACGAGCTCGTCGCTCATTTCCTGGTCGATGAACCACTGGGTGAGCATCGGCATCGCCGTCATGTGGTCGACCGGGACGTGGAAGAAGCCCTGCACCTGGCCCGCGTGGAGGTCCATGGTGAGGACGCGGTCGACGCCGACCGCCTCCAGGCACTTGGCCACGATGCGGGCGGAGATCGGCTCGCGCGGCGCCGACTTCTTGTCCTGGCGCGCGTAGCCGTACCAGGGCATGACGGCGATGATGCGGTGCGCGGACGCGCCCTGGGCGGCGTCGATCATCGCCAGGAGCTCCATCAAGGAGTCGTTCGGCGTCATCCCCGTGCGCTCGTTGGAGCAGGTCGACTGGACGATGAAGACGTCGGCGCCGCGGATCGACTCCTCGTAGCGGCCGTAGACCTCGCCGTCGGCGAAGGGCTTCAGCGTGACCTGGCCCAGGTCGATTTCCAGTTTCTGGGCGATCTTCGCGGCGAGCTCCTGCGAGCTGCGCCCGCCGAAGACCATCATCCGCTTCTCGTAGGCGTGGGGGATCGCCGTGGCAGCCACCGGCTGCTCCTCGAGCGTGCTCACGTGTCCTGCTCCTCTCGCATCTTCGCCGCCTTGTCTGCCGCGTAGCCGTCGATATTGCGTTGCGCGTTCTCCGAGACGCCAAGGGCCCCTTCCGGGACATCGTCCTTGATCACCGCCCCGGCGCCAGTGTAAGCGGAGTCGCCGACCTCAACCGGCGCGATCAGCATCGTGTCCACCCCGATCCGCACGTCGCGACCGATGGTCGTCCGGTGCTTGCGGAAACCGTCGTAATTGGCGGTGATCGTGCCAGCGCCGAGATTGCTGCCCGCGCCCACCTCGGCATCGCCGACGTAGGACAGATGGGGGACCTTCGCCCCCTTGCCGATATGGGAGTTCTTGATCTCGACCGAAGCGCCCGCCTTGGAGCCCGCCTCCATCACGGTGCCCGGGCGCAGGTAGGCGAAGGGGCCGACGGTCGCGCCTTCCCCGACCCTCGCGCCTTCGACGTGCGAGCGCAGCACGGTGGCCTCGGCGCCGATCTCGGTGTCGATCGCGGTGGTGAGCGGGCCGACGACGCTGCCGGGGCCGACGGTGGTCGCGCCGAGGAGGCTCGTGGCGGGCTCGATCCGCGCGTCCCGGCCGATCTCGACGCCGGCGTCGATCCAGGTCGAGGCAGGGTCGACGACCGTGACCCCGGCCAGCATGTGGGCCGCGAGCAGGCGGCGCCGCGCCTCCGCCTCCACCGCGGCGAGCTGGACGCGGTCGTTGATCCCCATCGTCACCGCGAGGTCGTCGGTGAGGTGGGCGGCGACGGAGCGCCCGGCGGCGCGCATCGCTCCGAAGACGTCGGGCAGGTAGTACTCGCCCTGGGCGTTGTCGTTGGAGAGGCCCGCGAGGGCGGCGGCGAGCGGGGCGGCGTCGAAGGCGTAGGTGCCGGCGTTGATCTCGCGGATCGCGAGCTGGGAGGCGTCGGCGTCGCCCGCGGCTTTCGCCTCCACCACCTTCTCCACCCCGCCGTCGGCGGCGCGAACCACGCGCCCGTAGGCGCCGGGGTCGTCGAGCTCGATCGTCAGCATCGTCGCCGCGGCCTCGGAGCCCTCGTGGGCGGCGAGCAGCGCGCCGATCGTCGCGGCCGAGATCAGCGGCACGTCGCCGGAGAGGACGAGGACCGTCTCGGCCTCCTCGATCAGCGGCAGGGCCGCGCGGATCGCGCCGCCGGTGCCGTCGGGCTCGGGCTGCTCGACCGTCTCGACCCCGTCCGGGAGCCCGGCGGAGATGTCGCGCCCCGGGGAGACGATCGCGGCCACCCGCCCCGCGCCCGCCTCGCGCGCGGCGAGGATCGGCCAGGCGACCATCGGCCGCCCGCAGACAGGGTGCAGCATCTTCGGCGTCTGGGAGCGCATGCGCGTTCCCGAGCCGGCCGCCATGACCAGGACCAGAGGGGCTGCCACTGCCCGTCAGGTTATTGGCGCGCGCCCCTCGGCGTCGCCCTCACCCCCGGCGCGAAAGTTCCTTGCCGACCTGGGCGACCGAGATCAGCGTCCAGCCGGCGAAGATCAGGTCGATGCCGACCAGCAGGCCGATCGCCCAGTCGGCGCTGGAGGGGAACTTGGCGAGCACCAGGATCCCGATGATCACGCCGCAGACGCCGGAGAGGCCGACCCACCCCGCGTTCGGCGTCCCCCGCCCGATGAAGGCGACGACGATCCGCGTGATCCCCATCAGCAGGAAGTAGATGCCGAGGACGAGGGTCAGCGTGAGGGTGCCGTTGTGGGGCTCGACGATCAGCCAGATGCCGACGAGGAAGGTCAGGAGCGCCCAGGCGAGCCGCGCGAGCAGGCTGCCGACCCCGTGCGCGGCGAAGGCGGCGGCGGTGAGGAAGGCGCTGACGATCACCAGCACGCAGCCGATGAAGACTGCGGCGCCGAGGCTGAAGAGCTCCGGCAGCAGGATCGCGATGCAGCCGATGACGATCGCGACGATGCCGATCGTCCGCAGCGACCGCCACGTCTGCGCCAGCCCGGCGCGCACCTCAGGATCGAGCGAAGCTCCTCCGTAGTCCATGATCGGCGACTCTATTCCGGGGGAAGGACTCGAACCCTCTCTTCCAGGACCAAAACCTGGCGTGCTGGCCGATTACACCACCCCGGAGCGCGGCTGGGAGCGTAGCGCCGCGGCGCGTCTGCGGTTGATCCCCGATGGCGAAAACAAGTGCAGACGGTCGCTCAGTCTTCGCTCGCCCGCGCGACCTTGCCGCCGCCCGCGCCCGGCTCCAGTGCCGGGCCGCGGGGGGAGGCGATGCCGAGGACGCGCATCGCTTTCAGGCCGAGGCCGAGCTTCTCGCGGCCCTCGGTGGAGGAGACGTCGTGGCCGCAGAGCTCGCGCACGCGCTCGAGGCGATAGCGGACGGTGTGGCGGTGGGTGAAGAGCTGTTTGGCGGTGGCGGCGACGTTGCCGTCGTTGTCGAGGTAGGCCTCGACGGTGTTGACGAGCTCGGTCTCGTACTGCTCGTCGTAGTCGGCGAGGGGCTCGATCGTCTCGGCATAGAAGCGTTCGAGCTCGGCCGGGTCGTCGCTCATCGCCGGGAGGAGGAGGCGGTAGGCGCCGGTGTCCTCGAAGGCGAGGAGCGGCCGGCCTTCGGCCTCGCCGACGTTGACCGCGAGACTCGCTTCCGCGCCCGCCCGGTGGAGGTCGACCGGATCGGCGGAGCGGCGGCTGCGGCCGATCGTGAGGTGGAAGCCGGAGAGGCTGTCGGCGAGCTCGCGGGCGAGGCCGGCGGCGGCGCGGGCGAGGCGTTCGTCGTCCTCGGCGGGGACGATGACGGCGACCTCGGCGGCGGGCTCGGCGTCGTTCGCGGTGGCGAGGGAGCCGGGCGCGAGCGAGCGCAGGGCGCGCAGCGCCAGCGTGAGGACGCGGCCGCGCCACTCGCCGCTCTGGGCGGCCCGCGGGGCGGCGCGCAGGACGAGGACGCCGGCGCCGCGGTCGAGGTCGGCGCCCCGCTCGGCGCCGCGGGCGACGATGTCGCCGCGGTCGGTGACCCGGCGGGCGAGGACGTCGTCGACGAAGGCGCTCGCCACCTCCTCGCTCGCCCACTCGGGCGAGCGCGAGCGCTCCAGCTCGAGCGCCAGGAGCGTCGTCACCATGCGGGCGATCGCGGGCGCGGGCGGCGACTTGGCGCGATAGCGGAGCTCCCCGACCGTGGTGTCGGCGACGCGCAGCTCGACCGTCGTCACCCCCTCGCCGCCGGCGAGGAGCCGTTCCTCCTGGTCGGGCGAGGCACCGGCGACCGCGAGCACCGCGCTCGAGCGGTCGATCAGCGCGACGCTGGCGTCGAGGAGCCGCGCCGCGGCCCGCGCCACGGCGGGCAGGCCGGCACCGGATTCGACCGCCTCGGAGAGGGCGTCGAGAAGCGTCGGGTCTGCCGGAGTCACGCCGGTTTCGGCCTCGTCGGAGGTTGCGGTCACGCCGACCCCGCTAGCCGACGAAGAATTCGTGGATTTCCGGCCAGTATCTGACGATCACGAGGCCGATCACCACGCCGCCGACGATCAGCGCCGCGAGCACGAACAGCGACAGCACGCCCGCCGCCGTCTTTTCCCACATCCGCCCGGCGCCGCTGAGCGCGGGGCTGAGGATCAGGGTCACGAACGTGATCAGGCAGATCAGGGCGGCGATCCCGAAGAGGACGTATTGGTGTTCGATCTTGGCGAGGCCGAAAGCGATCACTGCCGCGGATTGTGGCGCAATTGGGCGACGACGAGGCCGATCGCGGCGCAAATCGAGAACGCGGCCGCGCCGAGGGCCCAGCCGCCGCTGACGTCGCTGAGGTAGTGGACGTTGAGGTAGACGCGGCTGAGGCCGACCAGCGCGGTGAGGACGATCCCGGCGACGACGACCAGGGTCGCCCGCGCCATCCCCGGCCGCAGGCGCACCACGATCGTCGTCGCCGCCCAGACGTAGATGACGGAGTGGGCGGCGTGCCCGCTCGGGAACGAGGAGCCGGTGGTGTCGACCAGCGGGTCGGGCGGGCGCGGCCGGTCGACCCAGGACTTGATCTCGGTGAAGCCGAGCTGGATCAGGATCATCCCGGCGAGCAGCACGCAGACCTCGGTCCAGCGCCGCGCCCAGGCGAGGGCCGCCGCGCAGACGATCGCCAGCGGCCAGACGAAGGCACCGGAGCCGAGGAAGGTCACGATCTTGGAGAAGGTCGTCAGGAAGCTTCCGCGCAGGGCTTCGGCGACTTCGATCGCGGTTTCGTCGCCGGTGGTCGGTCCCGGGTTGCCTTCGACGACGACGATGTAGGCGACGAGGACGAAGAGGGAAACGGCGAGCACCGCCATCAGGCTGGTGAATTCGAGGCCGAAGGTGCCACCCGGGGTGAGGCGGTCGGCGATCAGCCGCAGGCCCGTCTCGTGCCGGCGGGCGAACGCCGTGATCCACCGCGTCGCCGCGTGGTCGTCCAGCCACCGGACCGCCTCTTCGCGGTTCTCCTTCACCCGCAGGTAGCGCGTCGCCCAGACCGCGCCCACCACCACCACGATCAGCGCGCCGAGGATCACCGCGCCTTTGCCGGCGTACTTGATCGCGGTGTCGATCGACTTCGAGAAGGCGTAACCGATGACGACCGTGGCGCTCACCCAGAGGCCGCAGCCGAGCACGCTGTAGGGGAAGAACTGGCGGAAGCGCATGCCGGAGGAGCCGGCGATGAAGGGGGCGAAGGCGCGGACGAAGCCGACGAAGCGGCCGAGGAAGATCGTCTTGCCGCCGTGGCGGGAGAAGAAGCTCTCCACCTGGCCGAGGCGGTCGTGGCCGAAGCCGAAGCGCGGGCCGTGCTTGAGCAGGAACTCGCGGCCGAGGCGCCGGCCGAGGAAGAAGCTGGTGACGTCGCCCGCGCAGGCCATCGCCCAGGCGAGCGCGATCAGGACGTAGACGTTGATCGTCCCCTGCCCGGCGACGGCGCCGCCGAGCAGCATCACGGTCTCCCCCGGGGCGACCAGGCCGATGAACGCGCCGGTCTCGGCGAAGGCGAAGAAGCCGACCAGCGCGTAGGTCCAGGGGCCGAGCGCCTTGGCGACGCTCTCGAGGATCGACTCGAGGTCGAGGACCTGGGTGAAGAGGTAGTAGGCGACGCCGAGCGCGGCGACGATCGCGATGCGGCTCGCCCACTTGCGTTGGGTCTCGGTGCCGGGGAGCTTCATGGGAGGTCTCTGGGGGGCGGGCTCGCGAGAGGCGGCAGTCCGGTGACGCCCGCCGGACGCGCCTTCGGCGCTGAGTGTCCGGCGGACATCACCGGACTCCCGCCATCGGGGAGCTTCCGGCGGCGCAGACGATTGCGTCGCGGCGGTCGAGGGACGCGGCGGCGCGCTCGGCTTCGGCGAGCGTGGGGAAGAGCGCGACGGCCGTCGGGCCGGAGCCGCTCAGGAAGACGGCGGGGGCGGCGGTGCCGCGCAGCGCTCTCAAGGCGTCGCCGATGTCCGGGCGGAGGTTGGTGGCCGCCGGCTCCAGGTCGTTGACCAGGAGGTCGGTGTAGGTGAGCGGGGACGCGCCGGCGCCGGCGGCGGTACGGAGGCGCGCGGCGATCTCGTCGAGCTCCGCCGCCTCGCGGCCCAGCCCCAGCCGGTCGGCCTCGGCGAAGACCGCCGCGGTCGAGAGGCCGCCGCCGGAGGGGAGGAGAACCGCGGCGTGCTCCCTCGGCGCGGGCAGCGGCTCGACCTTCTCCCCGGCGCCGCGGACGAGCGCGAGCGCCGGCCGCAGCTGCGAGGGCACGTCCGCCCCGAGCTCCGCGGCGATGGCCGGGAGGTCGGCGATGCCGGCCGGCGCGGCGAGGCGCAGGACGGCGGCCGCGTCGGCGCTGCCGCCGCCGAGGCCGGCGGCGACCGGGGTGCGCTTCTCGATCTCGATCCGCAGCGGCGGCGCGTCCCAGCCCCGCTCGCGCAGGGCGGCCAGGGCGCGGGCGGCGAGGTTCTCGCCCTCGACGCCGGGACAGACGACTTCGTCGCGCTCCGCCTCCTCGACCCGCAGAAGGTCGGCGAGCGCCAACGGCTCGAAGAGCGAGCACAGCTCGTGCAGGCCGTCCGCACGCACCCGGCCGAGGTAGAGGCCGAGGTTCAGCTTCGCCGGGGCATGGACGAGCATGACCGGAAGCGTTTCACGCCTCCCCCCGGCGAGCCTCAGAGGGCTCCCCTCTGCAGGGTCGCGGACAAGGCCGCGAAGTCGGCCGGCGCCAGCTGCTCGGCCCGCGCGTCCTCGGGCAGGCCGAGCTCGGCGAGCGCCGCGCGCGCCGCCGCCCGCGGCCGCGGGACGCCGCGCAGCCCGGCGATCTCCAGCGAGCGCGCCAGGGTTTTGCGGCGGTGGGCGAAGGCGGCGCGGACGAGGTCGCGGGTCGCCGGGTCGGCGCCCGGGCCGACGCGGTGCAGCCGCAGGATCGCCGAGTCGACGCGCGGGCGTGGCTTGAAGACCGCCGGGTCGACCTTGCGCACCAGCTCGACCTCGCAGGCGAGCTGGGCGAGCGCGCTCGGCGCCCCGTAGGTCCGGCTGCCGGGCGCGGCGCGCAGGCGCTCGGCGATCTCGAGCTGCACCATCACGGTCCAGGCCGTGAGG
>DASZUW010000216.1:0-3425 GCA_035547475.1 Solirubrobacterales bacterium | reverse complement strand
GGGGAGGGATGCCCGACGGGCCCTCCGACCAGCAAGCTGCGCGCGGACCGCCTCGACGGCCCCGCCCTCCCGGCTCGGCGCCGGCAACACGGCGACGCGGGCCTTGCCGGCGAAGCCGGCGAAGGCCTCGACCAGCGGCTCGAGCGAGCCCCATTTCGAGTGGTGGTCCATCTCGACGTTGGTGACGACGGCGATCTCGGGATCGAGGCGCAGGAAGCTGCCGTCGGACTCGTCGGCCTCGGCGACCACCCACTCCCCCGCGCCCCAGCCGGCGTTGGCGGGCGCGCCGTCGGAGCCGAGGCCGGGGACCTCGCCGCCGACGAAGAAGGCCGGGTCCTCGCCGAGCCCGCGCAGCGCCCAGACCGCCATCGCGGTGGTGGTCGTCTTGCCGTGGGTGCCGGCGATCGCGATCAGCCGCTTCGCCGCGCAGAGCTCGGCCAGCAGCTCGCCGCGGTGGATCACCTTCTGTCCGCGCTCGCGGGCGAGCGCCAGCTCGGGGTTCTCCGCGGCGATCGCGGTCGAGACGACCACCTCGGCGCCCGCCGGGAGGTTCGCGGCGTCGTGGCCGACGCGGGGCTCGAGCCCGGCCGCCCGCAGGCGCTCCATATAAGGGGACTCGCCGCGGTCGCTTCCGGTGACCGTCGCGCCGAGCCCGGCGCAGACGACCGCGAGCCCGCTCATCCCCGCGCCGCCGATGCCGATGAAGTGGAGCCGCCGGCCGCTCCAGTCCACTCCCGTCACGATTCCACCCCGGTCTCGCGACACCACCCCTTACGTTGGTCGCCCACAGGGCTACAAATCGACAGGGGGTTGGGCGCCGGCGCCCTCATCGGCCCGCCGCCTCGAGGACCTGGTCGGCGATCTCCCGCGCGGCACGGGGCTTCGCCAGGCCGCGGGCGGCGGCGCTCATCTCCTCGAGGCGCTGCGCGTCGCCGAGGATCCCCTTCACCTCGGCCAGCAGCGCCGCCGCGTCGAGCTCCGCGTCGTCGACGATCGTCGCGGCGCCCGCCCGCTCCATCCACTCCGCGTTGGTGCGCTGGTGGTCGGCGGTCGCGTAGGGGTAGGGCACCAGGACCGCCGGGCGGCCGGCGGCGGTGAACTCGAAGACCGAGCCGCCCGAGCGTCCCAGGATCAGGTCGCTGGCCGCAAGCACGTCGCCGAGGTTCGGTTCGTAGGTGATCAGCTCGTACCCCTCCTTATATGGAGCGCGGTCCAGTCGCTCGCGCAGCGCCTCATGGTCGCGCCGCCCGGCGACGTGCAGGACCCTGAAGTCCCGGCCCTCGCGCTCGGCGAACGCCTCCAGCGCGGCGAAGTTCACCGACCGCGCCCCGAGGCTGCCGCCGACCACGAGCAGCGCCCGCTCGCCCTCGCCGATCCCGAAGCGGGCCCGCGCCGCGCGGCGGTCCGCCGCCAGCACCGCCGCGGGCACCGGTCGTCCCGTCACCAGGTACCGGTCGCCCTCGCGTCCCTCGATCGGGAACGCCAGGCACACCCGCCGCGCCCGCCCCGCCAGCAGGCGGTTGGCGAGGCCGAGGTGGCTGTCGGCCTCGGTCAGCACCAGCGGCTTGCGTCCCAGGATCGCCGCCATGCCGGCCGGCGCCGCGACGTAGCCGCCCGCGCCCATCACCACGTCGGCGCGCCGCCGGCGCAGCACCGAGCGCACCGCGCCGACCGCGGCGAGCGCCTCGAAGCCCGCGCGCGCCGCGCGCAGGGGATTGCGCCGGTCGATTCCGTGCACGCTCAGGAAGTCGATCTCGTAGCCCGCGGCGGGAACCAGGTCCGCCTCGGCCTTCTCGCGCGTGCCGAGGAAGCTGACCTCGGCGCCGCTCTCACGGAGCTCGTCGGCGACCGCCATGGCGGGCACCACGTGCCCCGCGGTTCCCCCCGCCGCCACCACCACTCTTGGCCCTTCTGGCACCGCTGGTCCTGCTCCTATCACGCGCGGGCGAGCGCCCGCCTTCGACGACGCGAAGTTTCCCTGAACTGGGGCCGGGCCGGGAGGACCGACCTTTGCCCGCTCGCGCGGACCGGCTCTCCCCGCCCCTCCCCCGCGCCACGCTCGCGGTGCCGCCGCGGGCGACGTTCAGGATCAGCCCGACGGCGAAGAGACACGAGAGGAGCGCCGAGTTCCCGTAGGAGATGAAGGGCAGCGGCACGCCGGTCAGCGGCGCCAGGCCCATCACCGCGAAGAGGTTGATCATCGCCGTCACCAGCACCATCGAGGTGAGGCCGGCGACGAGGATCTTGCCGTAGTCGTCCTTCGCCTTCTGGGCGATCCGCAGCCCGGCGAAGCCGAAGGCGCCGAAGAGGCCGACGACGCCGAGGATCCCGACCAGGCCGAGCTCCTCGCCGATCACCGCCGAGATCATGTCGGTATGGGCCTCCGGCAGGTAGAAGGCCTTCTGCACGCCGTTGCCGATGCCGACGCCGAAGAGGCCGCCGGAGCCGAGCGCGATCTTCGCCTGGGCGGCCTGGAAGCCCGCGCCTTCGGTGTCGCCGCCGGGGTGCAGGAAGCTGGTCAGGCGCGCCATCCGGTAGGGCTCGATCAGCGTCATCAGCAGGATGGCGACGCCGATCACCAGGGCGATCTTGCCGAGGTCGCGCGGGGCGACGCCGGCGGCGATCAGCGTGGCGCCGACGGCTAAGGCGATCACCATCGTCGTCCCCATGTCCGGCTGCAGCATCACCAGCAGGCAGGCCGCGCCGGTGACCAGGAGGATCGGCATGAAGCCGCCGATCGAGCGGATCCGCCTCGGTTCGCGGGCGAGCAGGTCGGCGGCGTAGAGGACGAGCGCGACCTTCGCCAGCTCCGAGGGCTGGATCTGGAAGGAGCCGCTGCCGATCCAGCGGGTGGCGCCGTTGACGCTCTGGCCGGCGCCGAGCACGACGACGAGCAAAAGGAGGGACCCGGCGAGGAGGATCGGCGTCGCCCTGCGGATCGCCAGCAGGCCGTGGCGGGCGGTGAAGTGCATGATCACGAGGCCGAGCGCGCCGACCAGCAGCGTGCGCTGCAGGTAGTAGGCGGAGTCGGCGAGGCCGCCGTTGCGCAGGACCTGGGTGGTCGAGGAGGCGGAGAAGACCATCACCGCGCCGAAGGCGAGCAGGCAGAGCGTCGCCGTCAGCAGCAGGCTGTACTCGGTCGAGACCGCGCGCGCCTTCGCCCGCCTGCGCTTCTGCTTCGACCTCGACTTGGCGGGGCGCGCTCGGCCGAGCGCGGCGTCCAGGGCGCTCATCCCGCTCCCGCCTCGAGGGCCGCGACGATCTGGCGGAAGCGCTCGCCGCGCGCTTCGAAGTTCGGGAAGGCGTCGAAGCTGGCGCAGGCAGGCGAGAGCAGGACGACCTCGCCGGGGCGCGCGGTGCCGGCGGCCGTGCGGACCGCGTCCTCGAGGTCGGCGGCGCGGTGGAGCGGGACGCCGGCCGCGGCG
>DASZUW010000215.1:0-4444 GCA_035547475.1 Solirubrobacterales bacterium | reverse complement strand
GAACCTCCCTGCTGTTCGTGAGGGAGGGGGTCCCTCACGTCGGTCCCAACGGAAAGCCGCCGTCGAACTCCTCAAGGATCTACGCCGGGCGGCCACCCCCGCCGGCTCCCTCCCCGAGCGCGTCGGCGCCCACTCCGGCATCCCGACGTCGACCACCCCGCTCCTGTGGTCGAGCGCCTTCGCCGTCCTGGCGCTGCGCGAACTCTGGCCCTGATCCTTACGGCACGCGCCAGCGGTGCAGCGAGTTGCGATAGCGGAGCGTCCGCGCGCCGCGCTCGCCGCCGACGAGGAAGCTGCGCGCCGCCGCGGGCGCTTCGCCGAGCAGCCGCTCGATCAGCGCGGCGTTCGCCGCCCCGCCGGAGCCCCGTCCCAGCCACTCCTCGAAGTCGATCTCGAACGGCACCTCGCGCTCGGTGTCGGCGACGAGGCCGACGCGCTCGCCCAGCGCCGCGATCCGCGACGGCGTCAGCAGCGCCCAGTGGGAGGGGTCGCGCAGCCGCTCGATCCCTTCCTGCCACGCGGCCGCCTCGCCGTCGTCGTCGGTCACGAAGTCGGAGACGACGACCCAGCCGCCCGGCCGCACCACCCGCCGCATCTCCTCCAGCACCCGCACGGGCGCCGGGATGTGGTGGAGGCTGAAGCGGGTGATCGCGCCGTCGAGGGCGCCGTCGGGGAGGTCGAGCGCCGTCGCGTCGCCGACCGCGAAGCTGACGTTCCGCACCCCGGCCGCGGCGGCCTCCTCGCGCGCCTTCTCGACCATCGCCGGGGTCAGGTCCAGGCCGACGACCGAGCCGACCCGCGGCGCCATCGCCCGCGCGATCAGCCCGGGGCCGCAGGCGATCTCCACCCACCGTGCCTCGGGGTCCGCCGGGACCAGCTCGACGACGACGTCGAGCGTCTCCGCCAGGCTCATCGTCGGGCTGCGGGCGAAGGAGTCGGCCTGGTGGGCGAACTCGTCGCGGATCGAGGCGCCGTGGGAGTCGGTGGCGTCGCTCATCGACGCATCCTAGGAGACGACCGGTGCCGGATCAGAGCTCGGCGAGGGCGGCGCCGACCGCCTCCGCGGGCGTCTCGGCGGGGATGACGCCCGGCGCGCCCTCCATCCGGTCGCGACCGTCAAGGGTCCAGCTGCGCAGCGCGACGACGGTCCGCCCGATCGACCGCGCGTGCCCGATCTCCGACAGCGTCCCCCACTCCCCGCCGATCGCGACTACGACCTCCCCCGACCCGACCACCGCGAGGTTCCGCGCCTGCCCCATCCCGGTCGCCACCACGTGCGTGCAGTCCGGATTGGCTTCGCGGAGGTCCGTCCCCGGCAACACCCCGATGACCTCCCCGCCCGCCGAAGCAGCTCCCCGAGAGACGGCCGCCATGACTCCTCCCCGTCCCCCACAGACGACGGCAACCCCGGCTTCCGCGAGCCGCCGTCCCACCTCCTCGGCCAGCCGCCAAGTCTCCGACCCTTCCTCCGCGCCGCCGGAACCGATCACGGCGACCTGTCGCGTGCGCCCTCTCCGCACAGCCCTCACGCGGCTCTCCGCACGGCCCCCCGAGCCCCCTGCATCTGCCCCATGAGCTCCAGCGCCCCGGCCTTGTGCAGCGGTTCGTTCAGGTTCCCGCACTTGGGACTCTGCACGCAGCTCGGGCACCCGCTCTCGCAGGGACACTCGGCGATCAGGCGCTCGGCGTCGCCGAGCAGCCGCTCGAACTCGTCGTAGCCCCGCTTGGTGATGCCGACCCCGCCCGGGTGCCCGTCGTAGATGAAGATCGTCGAGCGGCCGGTCTGGAAGTGGACGTTGGTGGAGAGCCCGCCGATGTCCCAGCGGTCGCACATCGCGATCAGCGGCAGCACCGCGATCTGGCCGTGCTCGGTCGCGTGCAGGGCGCCGAGCAGGACGTCCGGCGGCAGCGTGCCGAAGTTCCCGTCCGGCAGCACGTACCAGAGCGCCTGGGTGACGAAGCTCTGCTCGGGCAGCTCGAGGGCGACGATGTCGATCGGTTCGTTGTCGGAGATCGACACGCGCTGGACGGCGATGACCTGCTCGGTCACCGACACCTCGCCGAAGTGGAGCCGCACCCCGGCCACGTCGCGCTGCTCGTGCACGCGCTCGATGTAGATCTCGGTCTCCTTTTTCGGCCGCGTGTACCAGTCGCCGTCGAAGCTCGACACCAGCGCCCGCCGCTCGCGCACGTCGAGCTGCTCGACCTCGTACGAGCGCCCGAGGTGCAGGTAGACCGCGCCCGGGTGGATCGTGGTGAAGGCGCGCTCGGCCTCGACCAGGCCGAGCATCTCCCCCGACTCGCGCTCGATCACCGCCACCGAGTCGGCCGAGGCCGAGCGCAGGGGGATCCGCGAGGCGACGAACTCGCTCCGGCGCGGCGCCAGGCGCCCGCCGGCGCGGCGCAGCTCGCCGGCCTCCAACAGCCGCTGCGCGCGCTCCCGCCAACCGGGGCCGAAGAACTCGTCGTCGGCCTCCGACAGCGGCATCTCGTACGCCGCCGCGATCAGGTGGCGCATCGCGATCTGCTCGTTGCCGTGGTCGAGGATCGCGCCCTCGACCGGCCGGGCGAGGAACTCCTCCGGGTGGCGGCAGAAGAACTGGTCGAGCGCGTCCTGCCCGGCGACGTAGACCGCCAGCCCGCGCCGCCGCCGCCCCGCCCGCCCCCACATCTGGCGCAGGCTCGCGACGGTCCCGGGGAAGGTGACGCAGATCGCCGCGTCGAGCTCGCCGACGTCGATCCCCAACTCCAGCGCGTCGGTCGCCACCACCGCCAGCAGCTCCCCGCGCGCGAGCCGGTCCTCGATCTCGCGCCGTTGCTGGGGCGTGTAGCCGCCGCGGTACGGCGCGATCCGCGCGGCCAGCTCCTTCCTCCCCCGCCGCTCCAGGTTTTCGCGGGCGAAGCGCTGGATCAGCTCGATCCCCCGCCGCGATTTCAAAAAGCAGATCGTCCGCACGCCCTGGGTGACGAGCTCGGCGAGCAGGTCGGCAGCCTCGGCCAGCGCCGAGCGCCGCGTCCCGGTCGCCTTGTCGATCAGCGGCGGGTTCCACATCGCCACCTCGCGCCCGGCCCGCGGCGCGCCGTCGTCGTCGATCAGGTCGAACTCCGTGCCGACCAGCCGCTGCGCCAGCTCCTCCGGGTTCGCGATCGTCGCCGAGGCGAGCAGGAAGCGCGGCCGCGCGCCGTAGGCGCGGGCGGTCCGCCGCAGCCGCCGCAGCACGTTGGCGACGTGGGACCCGAAGACGCCGCGGTAGGTGTGCGCCTCGTCGACGACCACCCACTCGAGGTTCGCCAGGAAGTCGCCCCATTTGCGGTGGCTGGGGAGGATCCCGACGTGCAGCATGTCGGGGTTGGTGAGGATCAGGTTCGACTTGCGGCGGATCGCCGGGCGCTCCTCCTTGGGCGTGTCGCCGTCGTAGATCGCGTGGCGCAGCCCGGGGGGCCGCAGCTGGGCGAGCTTGCGCGCCTGGTCCTGGGCGAGCGCCTTGGTCGGGTAGAGGTAGAGCGCCCGCGCCTTCGACTGGCGCGCGATCCCGTCCAGCACCGGCAGGTTGAAGGCGAGGCTCTTGCCCGAGGCGGTGCCGGAGGTGACGATCAGGTCCGAGCGCGGCGCCGTCTCCCAGGCGCGCAGCTGGTGCGAGTAGAGCGACTCGATGCCGGCGGCGCGCAGGCGCGCGGCGAGGTCCGGCGCGAGCTCGGCGGGGAGCGGCACCGGCTTCGCGGTGCGGTCGGGCTCCGAGGTCTCGGCGACGATCCGCCCGTCGCGGCGCGCCGGCGCGATCGCCACCCCCCACTGCGTGTCGATGATCCGCGAGCCGGCGGATCGTGAGGCCGCGAGGCCATGTCCTCGGTCGGCCGCCTTCGGGTCACGCACTGGAGTGCGCTCCCCTCGACTGTCTCCCCGCGTCCTCGCCGCGCGGCCTCACGATCTCGCCGGTCAGCCTCATCGCCTGCAGGCTGCTGCGGTCGTGGAGGCGCAGGACGTCGGCGCCGGAGCGCACGGCGAGCGTCGTCGCCGCGACGGTCCCCCACTCGCGCCCGCCCGCCGGCAGGCGCCCCTCCCACGACCCGGCGAGCACCGCGCCGATGAAGTCCTTGCGCGAGAGCGACACGTAGAGGGGCAGGCCGAGCGCCTTCAGCTCCCCCAGCCGCCGCATCACCTCGAGGTCCTGGTCCGGCGAGAGGTCGAAGTCGAGGCCCGGGTCGATCGCGATCTGCTCGTCGCGCACCCCCAGCTCCCGCATCCGCTCGACCCTCCCCTCGAACCAGGCGACCATGTGGTCGACGACGTCGTCGTAGTCGCGCCATGGGCGGTCGACCCGCGGCGGCCCCTCGATGTGCATCAAGACATAGCCGGCGCCGGTCGAGGCGAGGAGCTCGAACATCTCGTCGCACCCTCCGGAGATGTCGTTGACGCAGACGGCGCCCGCGGCGAGCGCGCGCC
>DASZUW010000214.1:0-2148 GCA_035547475.1 Solirubrobacterales bacterium | reverse complement strand
CGACGAGCGCGCCGTCCTCGCGGTGCTCCGCGACCGCACCGACGAGCTCCGCCGCGAGCTCGCCGAAGCCGACTTCATCTCCAACGCCGCGCACGAGCTGCGCAACCCGCTGGCGGGGATCTCGGGCGCGATCGAGGTCCTCCAAAGCGGCGCCAAGAACAACCCGCTGGACCGCGACCACTTCCTCAACCGCCTGGCCGACGACGCCGAGCGGATGAAAGCGCTGACCGCCTCGCTGCTGACCCTGGCGCGGGTGGAGAGCCGCGGCGCGGCCGAGAACGAGGTCGTCGACGTCGCGATCGCGGTGCGCGACGTGGTCGCCGCCGTCGATCCGCCACCGCGCATCGACCTGGTCGTCGACGTCGAGCAGGACCTCGCCGCGACCGGCGACCCGACCCTGCTGCGGCAGGTGATGATCGGCCTGCTCACCAACGCCTTCAAGAACACGCCGCCGCCTGGGACGGTGACGCTGCGCGGCCGCCGGCAGGGCGCAGGCGAGGTCGTGCTCGAGGTCATCGACACCGGCACCGGCATCCCCGGCCCCGAGATCGAGCGCGTCTTCGAGCGCTTCTACCGCCGCAGCGAGTCGCGCAAGCAGGAGGGCTTCGGCCTCGGCCTGGCGATCGCTCGACGGATGGTCGACGTGATGGGCGGGACGATCGGGGCAGAATCCGTGTTGGGTGAGGGAAGCACCTTCTGGGTCCGGTTACCCCTTGCCAAGCCGAGCCCTACGCCGGTCGCTTAAGCAATGAGGCTAATAAAGGGCGGGGGCCAGATGTTTGCGAAAGTTGAACGAAACATGAGCAAGAGCTACGGAGCAAAGGCAGGTATATGAGCAGCGGTCGGATCCTGATCGCCGACGACGAGCCCTCGGTGCGCGACTCGGTCGGCTACGCGCTGGCCCAGGAGGGCTTCGAGGTGACGCCGGCCGCGGACGGCGACGAGGCGAGCGACCTGCTCGGCGAGGGCATCCCCTTCGACCTGCTGATCCTCGACATCATGATGCCGGGGCCGAGCGGCCTCGACATCTGCCGCGACGTGCGGGCGCGCAGCGCGGTGCCGATCATCGTCCTGACCGCGAAGGACGCGGAGGTGGACAAGGTGGTCGGCCTGGAGGTCGGCGCGGACGATTACGTGACGAAGCCGTTCTCCGTCCGTGAGCTTCTCGGGCGGGTCCGGGCACAGTTGCGCCGGCGCGAGCTCGACCGCTCGCCGATGGCCCAGCAGGTGAAGATCGAGTCGGGGCCGGTGTCGATCGACCTCGTGCGCCACGTGGCCACGGTGCGCGGCGTGCCGGTGAACCTGACCCGCTCCGAGTTCCAGCTGCTGCGCCTGCTGGTCGGCCGGCCGGGGGAGGTCTTCGAACGCTCCCAGATCATGGAGGAGCTCTGGCAGACGGAGTTCGACGGCGACGAGCGCGCCTGCGACGTCCACATCTCCAACCTGCGCCAGAAGGTCGAGCGCGACCCGCAGAAGCCGGAGCTCGTGGTGACCGTGCGCGGGGTCGGCTACAAGTTCAGCGGCGACGAAGACCGACCGCCACGTTGATGGGCCGAAAAGTCCTGTATTTCAGGACTTTTCGGCCCATCAACCTTGGAGGAGGCGCTGGAGGTCGGCGAGGCGGGTGTCCCACTCGGCGCCGACGGTCGTGAGCCATTGCGCGGCGTCGGCCAAGGGGCGGGGGTCGAGCTCGAAGAGGGACTCGCGGCCGCGGCGGGTCTGCGAGACGAGGCCGGCGCGGCCGAGGGTCGCCAGGTGCTTGGCGACCGCCTGGCGGCTGATCGGCAGCTCCGCGGCGAGGCCGGTCGCGGTGGCGCCGCCGTTCTGGGCGAGCGCCGCGACCAGGTGACGGCGGGTCGGGTCGGCGAGCGCGGCGAAGACCGCGCCCGCCTGGGCGTCGACGCCCGGCCCGGTCGGTTGAGGGAGTGGTTGGGGCACCGTCGCCACAGGCGAGGACGAGGCGCACGGCGCTCCGGAGCCGAGCCCGGGGTGCGCTCCAGGTCGAGGCGAGGAGCATGGGGCCGGCCGTGCGAAGGGGTGCGGTCTCGATCACGGTGAGGCAGGTGCGCTCGGCAACCGCGTCGAGGACCAGTTCGACGCGGCTCGGCTGGGCGCCGCCTTCGCGGCGCCAGCTCCAGGCGAGGCGTT
>DASZUW010000213.1:0-7762 GCA_035547475.1 Solirubrobacterales bacterium | reverse complement strand
TAGCCCGCCCGATCCCGCACCTGTGGGACCATTCCCGCGTGGGGGAGGAGGTTCGCTACGAGCGTGTCGGCGCCGCCGCGGTGCTGACGATCGACCGGCCGGAGCGCCGCAACGCCGTCGACGCGGCGGCCGCGCGGGCGCTGCGCGCGGGGTTCGCGCGCTTCGAGGCCGACGCCGGCGCCCGCGTCCTGGTCCTGACCGGGGCCGGGGGGGAGGCCTTCTGCGCGGGCGCCGACCTGAAGGCGATGGACCTCGACGTCGACGACCCGGCCGGGCCGCTGGGATTCAGCCGGCTCGCCGCCTCGAAGCCGACGATCGCGGCGATCGACGGGTGGTGCCTGGCGGGCGGGCTCGAGCTGGCGCTCTGGTGCGACCTGCGCCTGGCGACGCCGGGCTCGACCTTCGGCTGCTTCGAGCGGCGCTGGGGGGTGCCGCTGGTCGACGGCGGCACGCAGCGGCTGCCGCGGGTGGTCGGCCTCGGGCGGGCGCTCGACCTGATCCTCAGCGGCCGTCCGGTCGACGCCGCGGAGGCCGAGCGGATCGGCCTCGTCACCGCGCTCACCGCGCCGGGCGCCCACCTCGAGCGGGCGCTGGAGCTCGCCGAGGCCCTCGCCGCGTTCCCGCAGGACACGATGCTCGCCGACCGCCGCGCGGCGATCGAAGGGCTCGGCATGCCGCTCGCCGACGGCCTCGCGCTGGAGCACCGGCTCGGCCGCGAGACGCTCGCCACCGCCGCCCGCGGCGCGACCCGCTTCGCCACCGGCGAGGGCCGCCACGGCGCCCCGGCGTCCCCCGATCGCTGACGGCCGGAAGTCCGCGCCCGACCGCCTCAACCGGCGACGTAATCGAGTGTAGGACCCCGTTCCTGCGCTCAAGAAAGCCCAAGTTGAAGTGAGATCAGTTCCGGTACCGTGACGTTCGTGGCTCAACGTTCTTCGATGCGACCGCCCCCCGGCCGCCAGCGCCTCTCCCGCGAGTTCATCGCCCGCCACCAGCGGGCGCGGATCATCAACGCGCTCGCCGAGGAGACCATGGACCGCGGCTACCGCGCCGTCACCGTCGCCGACATCGTGCGGCGCGCCGGGATCGCCCGCAACACCTTCTACGACAACTTCGCCTCCAAGGAAGACTGCTTCCTCGCCACCCAGGACTACGCGGTCGAGGAGGCGCTCTCGCGGATCGTCGAGGCGGCCTCGCAGGTCGAGTCGTGGGACGAGCGCCTCGCCGCCGGCCTCGGCGCCTTCCTCAAGTACGTCGCGAGCGAGCCCGCCCTCGCCCGCACCTGCATCGTCGAGGCGCTCTCCGCCGGCGAGGCCGCCCAGGAGCGCTACGAGCGGTCGCTGGCGTCCTTCGTCCCGCTGCTGCGGCTGGGCCGCGAGGACTCGCCCCACGGCGACGACCTCCCCGACACGCTGGAGGAGACGATCGCCGGCGGCATCTTCTGGGTGATCTACCAGCGGATCGTCCTCGGCGAGACCGAGCGGATCGAGTCGCTGCTCCCCGACCTCGTCGACTTCGCCTTGACCCCCTACATCGGTGCCGAGTCCGCCCAGCGGGCGACGGCCCGGTTGTAAACGACAGGTATCGTCGCCCCGTGGCCCTCGATCCAGCCGACGCTGCCGAGTATCCGCCGGAGCTCTCGCGCCTGCCGCCGGGCCGGCACGGGCTGCCGCGCGACTTCGTCGTCCACAACCAGCGCGAGCGCCTGATCGCGGGCCTCGCCGAGGCGGTCGCCGAAAAAGGCTACGGCGGCACCACCATCGCCGACATCACCCGCCACGCGGCCGTCTCCCGGCGCACCTTCTACGAGCACTTCGACGGCAAGGACGACTGCTTCGTCGCCGCCTTCGACACGGTCACCGAGCAGCTGCGCGAGCGCGTCGAGGAGGCCTACCGGTCCGAGGACGAGTGGCCTGCCGCGACCCGCGCCGGGATCGAGGCGATGCTCTCCTTCCTCGCCGCCGAACCGAACCTGGCGCGCCTGGCGATGGTCGAGGCGCTGGTCGCGGGCCCGGTCGTGGTCGAGCGCTACGACGCCGCCGTGCAGACCTTCCTCCCCTACCTCGCCGAGGGCCGCAAAGGCGCCTCCAAAGAGGTCCGCAAGCACCTCTCCGACACGACCGAGGAAGCCCTCGTCGGCGGCATGGTCTCCCTCGTCTCCCGCCGCATCGTCGCCGGCCAGACCGAGCAGCTCGAGTCGCTCCTCCCCGACCTCACCGAGTTCACCCTCACCCCCTTCATCGGCAGCGACGAGGCCTCCCGCGTCGCCCAGGGCTAGCGAGCCGCGGTGGCGCCGGCCCCACGCTCCCGCGCGCCTTCTGTCCCGTTCCGCGCCTGAAGAGAGGGTCCCAGGAAGTGCGGGCGACCCTAGTAAACCTATGCGTAACCGAGGTCGCCCACAGCGCCGGGGCTCCTCCCGCGACGGGCCTTTGTCAACCCCCTACCCTCGCCGCCCGAAGCTGTGGCCGCCGGGGGCGACGGCGCGGAGCTCGGCCACCGCGTGCTCGCGCAGCTGGCGGATGCGGCGGCGGGGGGAGGGGTCGCGGCCGCCGGGGACCGGTGGTGAGCGGGTCAGGCTGGTGTTGTTGCCGGTGAGGCCGGGCAGCGGCGCGCGCGGGGGCTTCTCGGTGCGCTCCAGCGCCGCGACGTGGGTGACGACGACGTTGGTCGTGCCCTCGCGGCGCTCCAGCTTGCCCTTCGCGCGGAGGAGGGGGGCGGCGCGGACCAGGGTGCGGTGGCGGTCGTAGACGGGCGGCGGGACGATCAGGTTGACGGTGCCGCGCTCGTCCTCGAGCAGCATGAAGACGATGCCGTTGGCGGTCTCCGGCCGCTGGCGGGCGACCACCATCCCGGCCACCTCGACGATCCGGCCGTCGGGGGTCCTCGCCAGGTCCGAGGAGCGGAGGATCTTCGGGTCGAGCCCCGGCCGCAGCATCTCCAGCGGGTGGCGGCCCAGGGTGAGGCCGGTCGTCCGGTAGTCGGCGATCAGCTTGCCCCACTCGCCGAGCGGCTCGAGCTCCGGCGGCTCCGGCGGCTCGATCGGCAGCGCGAGCTGGGTCGCCCCGCCGCGCGTCCGTCCCGCCCCGGCCACGCCGACGCGCCAGAGCGCGCCGCGCCGCTCGCCGTCGCCGTCGGCGGGGATGGCGTCGAGCGCTCCCGCCCAGGCCAGCTTTTCGAGGCTCGGCAGGCCCGCCCCCGAGCGCGAGGCCAGTTCGGCGATCCCCCGGTAGGGCCCGCCCCGCTCGCGCTCGGCGACGAGCGCCTCCATCTCCTCGGCGCGCACCCCCTTCACGTAGCCGAGGCCGATCCGCACCTGTAGCCCGCCGCGCAGCTCGGGGTCCTCCCGCGGGGACTCGACGTGGCAGAGGACGCGGCTGCGGTTCGCGTCCGGCGGCGCCACGCGGATGCCGCGCCGCTGGGCCTCGTGGACGAGCGAGTCGGGCGGGTAGAAGCCCATCGGCTGCTCGTTCAGGAGCGAGCTGAGGAACTCGGGGGCCCGGTGGACGCGCAGCCAGGTCGACTGGTAGGCGAGGAGGCCGAACGCCGCCGAGTGCGCCTTGGGGAAGCCGAAGCCGGAGAAGCCCTGGATCTGCGCCCAGACCCGCTCGGCGATCTCCGGCGCGACGCCGCGCGCTTCCGCCCCCTCGACGAAGCGCCGGTGGTGCTCCTCGATCGCCTGCAGCGAGCGCTTCTTCGACATCGCCCGCCGCAGCCCCTCGGCCTCCGAGGAGGAGAAGCCCGCCAGTGCCATCGCCACCTCGATCACCTGCTCCTGGTAGACGATCGTCCCCAGCGTCTCCGCCAGCACCGGGCGCAACAACGGGTGCTCGTAGGGGACCTCGTAGGTCGGGTCCTCGCGCAGGCGCTTGCGCCGCTCGATGTAGGGGTGGACGGCGCCGCCCTGGATCGGTCCCGGCCGCACCAGCGCCACCTGCACGGTGAGGTCGTCGAGGTTCCGCGGTCGGGTGCGCGGCAGCATCTGCATCTGGGCGCGGCTCTCGATCTGGAAGACGCCGGTGGTGTCGGCGGCGCGGATCGATTCGTAGGTCTGCCGGTCGTCCAGCGGGATGCGCGAGAGGTCGAGCGCCTCGCCGCGGGTGCGCGCCACCTCCTCCACCGTGCGCTCGACCGCCGAGAGCATCCCGAGCCCGAGCAGGTCGATCTTCAGGAAGCCCGCGTCGCCGCAGGAGTCCTTGTCCCACTGGACGATCTGGCGCCCGGCCATCGCCGCCGGGACGACCGGGCAGACGTCGACCAACGGCCGCGTGGAGATCACCATCCCGCCCGGGTGCTGGGAGGGGTTGCGGGGCAGGCCCATGATCTCCGGCACCAGCTCCAGCAGCACCCGCCAGCGCGGCGCGGCGGCGCGCGCCGGCCCGAGCGCGCCGACCAGGTCGCGCTCGATCTCCGCCGCGCTCTCGTGGAAGCCGACCGTCTTCGCCACCCGGTCGATCTCCTCCGGCGGCAGCCCGAGGACCTTGCCGAGGTCGCGCACCGCCCCCTTCGGCCGGTAGGTGGGGAAGGCGGCGACCAGCGCCGAGTGCTCGTGGCCGTAGCGCTCGTGGACGCGGGGGATCAGGACCTCGCGGATGTCGCGGGGGAAGTCGAGGTCGATGTCGGGCATCGATTCGGTTTCCTCGTTCAGGAAGCGGCCGGAGAAGAGGTCGGCCTTCACCGGGTCGACGTGGGAGAGGCCGGTCAGGGAGCAGACGATCGAGCTGACGCTGGAGCCGCGGCCGCGCCCCGGCGGGAGGACGGCGCGGGCCGACTCGGGACCGCGCACCTCGAGCGCCACCTCGCGCGCGAGCTCGAGCATGTCGCGGTGCAGGAGGAAGAAGCCGGAGAGGCCGAGGCCGCGGATCGTCGCCAGCTCCTGGGCGAGGCGCGTCTCGGCCTCGGCGCGGCGCGGGTCGCCCGCGTAGCGCTCGGCCAGCTTGTGGGCGCAGACGCGGGCGAGCTCCCCGTCGGCCTCCTCGTCCTCGGAGCCGGGGTAGCGGTAGCCGAGCTCGGCGGTGAGGTCGAAGCGCAGGCGCTCGGCGAGGCGGACGGTCTCGGCGACGGCGCCCGGGTGCTCGGCGAAACGCGCCGCCATCGCGGCGGGGGAGGCGAGCGCCGAGGTCGAGTTGCCGCGACGGCGCGGCTCGGAGGACTCGAGCGTCTCGCCGAGGCCGATCGCGACCAGCGCGTCCTGGAGGTGCGAGCGCGAGCGGGCGTGCGCGTGGACGTTGCCGGTGGCGACGGTGGGTACCCCGAGGCGCTCGGCGAGCAGCGCCAGCCAGCGGTTGCGCGCCCGGTCGCGTCGCCAGTAGGGACGCTGGAGCTCGACCCGGAAGCGGTCGCGGCCGAAGGCGGCGAGGAGCCGGCGCCCGAGCTTCTCGCCCGTCGCCGTGTCCCCGCGCTCGAACGCCCCCGCGAGCATCCCGTCCCGCGCGCACCCCGACAGGCACACGAGCCCGTCGGCGCGCCGCTCGACTTCCTCCAGCGTCGTCCACGCCGGTTCCGCCACCCGCGCCGTATTCCCCCGCGTATGCGCGTGCGCCGCCGTGAGCAGCCGGCAAAGGTTCCGATACCCAGCATCGTCCTCGACCAAGAGCGTCACATGTTGATGGGCCGAAAAGTGCGCCATATCGTGGTTTTTCGGCCCGTCAACACGGGGGGCACGGAGGGTGAGCTCGGCGCCGGTGATCGGGCGCAGGCCGAGGCCCTTGGCGCAGTGGGCGAACTCCATCGAGCCCCAGAGGCCGTCGTGGTCGGTCAGCGCCAGCGCCGGGTAGCCGAGCGACGCCGCGGCGCCCGCCAGCTCCAGCGGGGTCGAGGCGCCGTCGAGGAAGGAGAACGCCGAGTGGGCGTGCAGCTCGACGTAGGGGGCCGGGGGGCTCATCGTCGGCTCAGGCCCGCTGTCGGTACCAGCGCCCGTCGTCGGGGTCGCGGAAGACGGTGAGCGCGCGGCCGTCGGCCATCGCCAGCTCGAAGTAGTGGCGGCGCAGCGGCCGCGGCGTCCACCAGCGGTCCTCGACCAGCCACTCCTCGCGCACCGCCTCGACCGCGACCGCGGCGACCGCCCGCGGCGCCCCGTCGTCTCCGGCGCGCACCGCGACCGCCCGCGGCTCGTTCAGCCGTCGCGGCCCCGGCATCAGAGCTCCGGGAAGGGGGTGAGGAGGTGACGGCGCTCGGGGACCCGCGAGCCGGCGTCGACCGGGAGGATCCGCAGCAAGGCGTCTGCGCCCTGGGCGGCGCGCACCTCGCGCACCGCTTCGCCGAGCCGGCGACGCCGCGGCTCGGCGCCGCCCACCTCCATCACCAGCTGGTCGGCCGCCGGGGGTCCGCAGCCGAGCGCCCGCAGCCGCAGCGCTTCCGCCGGTCCGGGCAGGGCCTCCAGCCGCGGCACCAGAAGCCGCCGCAACGCCGCCGCCGCGGCGGTGGGACGGCCGAGCCCCTGGTCGACGCTCCAGCTGCCACCGCCGCAGAGCCGCGCCCCGAGGCGCACGCCGAGCAGCGTCCGCCCCCTCCGCTCCGGCGCCGCCAGCAGCCGGTCGATCAGCAGGTGGAGCGCCCGGTCGAGCTGGCTCCCCGCCACCCCTTCGGGCAGCTCGATCTCCGCGGCCAGCTCCTCGTGCGGGACGCGCGGGCGCAGCGGCTCCTCTTCGCCGCGGGCGATCCGCAGCGCCCGCAGCCCGAGCGGTCCGAAGCGGTCGGCGACCTGGTCGAACGTCAGCCGCCGCAGCTCGCCGAGCGTCCCGATCCCCAGCCGCTCCAGCGCGGCGACGAGCTCCTCCGCCGCCCGCCGGTCCCCCAGCCGATCGACCAGCACCGCGGTGCGCAGCGGCGCCAGGAAGTGCCCGAGCCGCTCGCCCGTCACCACCACCTCGCCGGCCTCGGCGGCCGCCCGCGCCGCCGTCCGGGTCGGCCCCACCCCGATCAGCACCGGCGTCCGGACCGCGCGCCGCGCCGCCGCCGTCACCCCGGCGACCTCGCCGCTGTAGAGCCCGCGCAGCCCGCCGACCGCGAAGAAGACCTCCCCGGCCCGCTCCGTCTCGACCCCGGCCCCGATCCCCTCCAGCGCCCGCGCCACCGCCTCGGTCAGCTCCGCCGCCGCGACCGGATCCTCGTCAAGCATTTCGCGCCCGGGCCGAAGCCCCCCGGAATGGCCCGGGCGCGCAGGAGCCGCCAAGCGGCCATCGATGACGCAAGCGATCTCCACGAACATATGTTCGTATCACAGATCGCGCCTGTCTTCAGACAGAACGCTTCAGAAAGTGAGAAAAATCTCGCTCAGCGCAGCGCGTCGCCCGCGAGCTCTTCGCTCAGCTCCCACAGCCGGCGGCGGGCGTCGGGGTCGTAGGCCTGGGCTTCGGCGCGGGTCTCGGTCTCGCGGTCGAGGAAGCGGCCGGTGACGCCGTCGAGGGCGGGGTCGGTGGCGAGGCGGACCGTGGCGTCGACGCCGCGCTCGAGCGAGTCGACCGAGGTGCCGCGCTCGTCGAGGACGATCTTGGTCGGCATGAAGGTGGCGGGATGGAGGGAGTTGACGGTCACGCCGGAGTCGGTCGGCAGGCGATAGGCGAGCTCGTTGGCGAAGGAGATCTGGGCGAGCTTCGACTGGGCGTAGGCGCGGCGGCCTTCGTAGAGGGAGCGCTCGAGCTGGGGGTCGTCGAAGTCGATCGCGGCCTGGCCGAGCGAGGCCACCATGACGACGCGCGCGGGGGCGGAGCGCTCGAGCAGGGGGAGGAGGCGGTTGGTGAGGACGAAGCCCGCCAGGTAGTTG
>DASZUW010000212.1:0-8244 GCA_035547475.1 Solirubrobacterales bacterium | reverse complement strand
GGATCGGGAGGCGTCGCCCGCCCACGGGGGCGGCGGCACCGCGACGCGAGGCGGCCGTGCCCCGGCGGCGCCGGGGCGGCCGACGAGGACGCTCCCCCAGATCAAGGAGCGGTTCCCTATGGTCACCGGCCGACGGGAGAGGCCCGTGCACCGGTTCGCCCCCGTGGCCCGACACCTCGTCGGCCCGCGCCGACCCCCTCAGTCCCCCTCCTGCCAGCTGACTGTGAGGTCGAGCGCGTCGACCTGGGGGCCGAGCCCTGCCGCCTCCACCCGCTCGCCGATCTCGGCGAGGACGCCGGTGAGCGAGAGGGCGTCGGCCTCGGCGAGGGTCGCGCCGACCGTCCCGTCGGGGTAGAGCGCCGAGCAGATCGCCCGGTATCGGCGCCCCGGCAGACCCGACCGCTCATCCGCGGAGACGCCGCCCGGCAGCGGCACACGGCGCCCGGCGGCGACGGCACGGGCGTCGGCGACGATCCGCCCCAGCCAGCGCAGCGTGTAGGCGACCGGGTCCTCGCCCGGCTCCGGCCGCAGGGCGAGCTCGGGACCGGCGAGTTCGGGTCCGGCGCCGGGGTCGACGACGAGGACCGGGTGCGGTTCGGCCCCGGTCGAGACGTGGACGCGAAGTCCCGCCCCGGGTCTCCCGACCTCGATGACCCCGCCCTCCACCGCGGCGAGGAGCGTGCCGCGCAGCTCCTCTGCGTCGGCGTAGGGGCTGAGCGCGCCGATCGCGCCGTCGGGGTCGCGCAGCTCGCGCTCGGCTGCCTCGCGGTCGAGGACGAAGGCCGGCTCGTCCTGCGACGGGCGGCCGAACGCCTCGGCTTCGGCGAAGCTGACCAGGGTGTCCTCCAGCGGGAAGAGGGCGCCGCATGCGCGGCAACGCCACTCCGGGCGCCCGCCAATGGGTGGGTCGATGTCGGGGCTCTGGCACTCGGGGCATCTGGGTTCCATCGTGGACCTCCTGTGACGGCTCCCGCCGGTCGCGGGAGCGGTGCCCCCCGCGCGCGCGCGAAGCGTGCGAATCTCGGGGGCCCGCTCCCGCGACCGGCGGGCCGGGGCCGGCGTCAGCCGTCCTCGAGCAGGGCGTAGGCGAGTGCCTGCCAGTCGGGCACCCGGTAGGACCGCCCCTCGGCGTCGCGGAAGCGCGAGCCGCCGATCCAGGTGAGCACGCCGTGCTCGCTGCCGTCGGTGAAGGCGAGCGGCCGCGCGAAGCGGACCCGCTGGCCGACCCGGGGGCGGCCACGGGCGAGGCGTGCCCGGCAGCGTCGCCGCCAGTCCCGCGCGCCGTCGTCGACCGGCTCGCTCAGCAGGTCGAGGATCCGCGCCGGGCAGCGATCCTGGACGGGGCCCTCGTCCTCGCCCGCAGGCTTCGTGCAGAGGACGCCGTCGCGGCGCTCGGCGAGCAGCACGAGGCCGAAGACGTGCTCGCCGTCGGCCGAGCGCACGGCGGCGTAGATCACGGTCCCGTAGCGCGCCGTCGCGATCACCCGCCCGGCGAACTCCTCACCGAGGTCGAAGGCGATCGCGGCGCGCGAGCTGAACGGCCCGTCGAGCGCCCCGCAGGTCCAGCCCATGATCAGGCCTCCCCGCCCTCGCGCCGCCCTTCGGCCGCCCGCAGGGCGGCGAGGCCCGGGAGCAGGCCGTTGGCGTGCTCCAGCAGGTGGGCGATCGCCGCGCGGCACTCCTCGAAGGTCTCGTCGAACGGACAGGCGACGTCGCGTGCCTCGAGCGAGTAGGAGGCGACCTGGCGAAGCGGCGCGGGCGGCGGCTGACCCTCACGCTCGCGGACCGCGACCATCAGGCAGTCGTCGCGCAGGACGTAGAGATTGACCTCGACGCCCTCCGGCCGGCGGATCGCCTCGGCATCGACCGCCTGCCAGAAGCGCTCGGCGATCGCCGCCGCGAAGCCGCCCTCGTGCTCGTTGTCGATGCCGAAGAGCTCCTCCTCGGAGGAGATGACGTGGGCGGTGAGGCGGACGGAGTCGAGCCAGAAGCGCTCCGCCCCGGTCGTGGTTGATCGGGACATCGGTGGACCTCCTGTGTCGTGGCGCGGCGGGGTGCCGGGCCGATCGCGGCCGGTGCGCACGGCGGAGCCGTGCGAGGCTCGGTCGCGTCGGCCCGGCGCCGCACGCGGGCGGCGGCGCTCAGACCTCCTGGCCGGGGGTCGGGGACGGTCCGGGAAGGGACCGGCGGGCCAGCTCCTCGAACTCGGCGAGGAGGACGACGTTACCTCTCGCCCACGCCTCACGGACCGCCTCCTGGCGGCGGTCGCGCGCCTCCTCGATCCGCCCCTCCAGCTCGGCGATCTCGGTGTCGATCGCCACGATCCGCGCGGCCTCCTGCGGCCGCAGCCGTCGGCAGACCTTCTTGATTCCCGCCGCGCTCGCCTGCGCCCTCGCCTGGTCACGGGAGCGGGCGGACTCGAACCCGCGGGCCGTCGTCCCCTCGCGGACGATGACCTCGAAGACGGCGCGGTCGCGCCTCCCGGTCGATGCCATGCGCCTGATCGGGATGCCGCCGATCGTCGACTGTCGGCCCGCCTGCCTGAAGATCACCGGATGCTGCACGGTGATCTCCTCGGCGAGGACGTAGGGGGAGCGCTGGTCGCCGCGCCCGCGGCGGACCCTCACCAGGAAGCGCGTCATCGGGACGCACCCCCCTTCGCTCCCCCCGGCTCCGGCGAGTCGAAGCCGACCAGCTCGGGGCCGCCGTGGAAGATCGCGACGATCTCCAGTTCGACGTCAACCTCGTCGCACCGGTCTTCCTCGAAGTCCTGGTGGGCGAGGTCGAGGGCCGCCTCGGGCCCGTCGGAGGTGCGGACGGTGGTGACGTAGGGGGCGCCGCCCCGGCCGCGACAGCCGACCACGGTGTAGGCGCGCCGTCGGGACGGTCGAAAGGCCCCGGCCGCGTCGACCTCGCCGGCGGCGCTCGCCTCGGCGCTCCGGGTCCGCTCGTCGAGCTCGATCCAGCGGCGCACCAGGACGGCGACATCGGAGCCGCCCTCGCCGACCTCGCGGAGCTTCCGCAGGACGACCTCGAGCGCCGTCCCTTCGCGCACGTCCTCGGCCAGGGCGGGACCGAAGAGGTCCTCCAGGACGTCGCCGCGCTCGGCGGCGATCAGTCGCTCCGCCGCGGCCCCGAGGTTGACCGGCGTCTCGGCGACGAAGGCGCGACGGACGTCGACCGCCGCATCCTCGTCGCGGTCGTGGTCGACGGCGTCGGCGAAGCGCTCGGCGTCGGCGTGTTCCGAGAAGACGTAGACACCGTCCTCGCGCCCGTCGACGTCGACGACGTTGACGAAGTCGAGGTGCTCGCCGTCGTCGGATCCCAGCACGGCGAGACCGATCTCCGCGTCGCCGGCGAGCAGGGCCAGCTGGTCGAGCTGGTCGTCGCGGTCGACCTGGATCAGGGCCTGATAGGTGCGGGGGCCCGTCGTCGGGTCTCCTTGGGTGGGACGACCGTGGATCCGGTCCGGGATGTCCGATGGGGTCATGTCTTCCTCCTTGCTTGGTGCCACCGCGGGGTGCGGGGGCCGGTGACCCGAGACGGCACGCGGGCGTGCGACCCTCGGGGTGCCGGCCCCCGCACCCCGCGGTGGCGGCGGCCCTCACCGGCGCCCTCCTCAGCGGACGACCTCGGCCCCGAGGAGCCGGCGGAGCTCGTCCGCGCAGGCGGCGAAGCGCCCGTCGACCGGCAAGGATGCGGCGGGGTCCGCGGCCCCTGGTGTCGGCTTCGCTACCACTCGAAGGTGGGAAGCGCGCTCGTGCGATCGCCATCGGCGTCGAGCCGCACCGCGGCGGCGCCGAGTTCCCTCGCGCGGAGAAGGATCGCGTTCACATTGGGGTATTCGATCGCCCTGGAGGCATCGTCCTCCTCCTCAGGCTGGGGCACGTAGAGCCAGGCGCCATAGGTGTACAGCGCGCTCACGGGGAGGCGATCGCAGAACCCGTCGATCGCGCGCATCTCGGCCTCGGTCACGTGCGCGGTCGAGAGGTCGAGATACATGCCAGTCGGGATGCCCCGCTCGACGTCGCTCCCGAGTCCGTCGCTCCTACTCATGTCGGCGGCCTCGGGTGCCGCTGACGCGCCGATCGTCCCCTCGGCCGGCCGGCTCCTGCTGGATGACTGCGTCATGCCTTCCTCCTTGATCCGTGGCCCCGCGGGTGCGGGGGCCGGTGCCCCGAACCGGCACGCGGGCGTGCGATCCTCGGGGTGCCGGCTCCCGCTCCCGCGGGGCGGGGCGCCGACCCCCTCCCGATCAGCGGGGGACCGCGGCCCCGAGCAGCCTTCGCAGCTCGTCCGCGCAGGCGGCGAAGCGCCTGCCCCGCAGCGCCGCCCCGGTCGGCCAGCCGCGCAGCGCCGCGACCATGTCGACGGCGCCGCCGCCGGCGCCGCAGGCGAAGCAGAACCAGCCCCGGCCGGCGCCCGGATAGAGGTGGGCGGAAGGATGGCGGTCCTCGTGGAGCGAGCTCGGGCAGCGGACCGTGCCGTCGCGGGCGGGCTCGCGGCCGGTGAGCAGGCGGTAGTAGTCGGCCGCCTCGAGCGAGCGCCAGGGCGCCGCGTCGTCGGGCGGGGCGATCACCACGGCCCGGCCCCGGGGGCGGGGCTCCTTCGGGTCGGGCAGTCCCCTCGCCAGGACCGCGGCGTCGTGGCGGGGTCGCGCCGGCTCGCACACCACCAGCCGGCAGACCCGCGGCCCCTCCCCGGAGGAGGTCGCCTTGAAATTCATGCTGCCGGGGGCCCTCAATATCCGACCACGGTTCGCCGAGGCGAGGTCGCCGCCGAGCGCCGCCGCGAGTCGCCGGTTGAGCGACTCCGCGCGCGGGGCAGGCAGCGGCCCGGCGAGCAGCCAGTAGGCGTGGACCCCGCCCGAGCCGCTGGCGACGACCGCGTGCGGCCGGTGCGGGAAGCGGCGCAGGTCGACGAGCCGGGCGGGATCGTCGATGTCGACCCAGGCGACGGCGAGGGCCCTCACCGCGTCGTTGCCGGAGAGCCGCCGCGCCAGGGTCGCGGGCGTGAAGAAGAGCTCGACCCGGTCGCCGCGGCCGAGCGCCTCGAGCGCCGCCAGGAACTCCTCGCTCCGGCCCGCGCGCACGAACCGGCCGCGGCGGAAGTCGTCCAGCCGGCCCTCCGGCGAGCGGGTCGCGGCGACCAGCTCGACGAAGCCCGGGCGGCCGCGGTGCAGGAGGTCGGTGAGCATGCCGGCCTGGGACGACGGGGGAGCCATGAGGTGTCCGGCCCCGGCGCTCATGATCGGACCCCCTCACGCATGTAGTCGGTGTGCTGCGGCAGGCGCGCGGGGTCGCCGCCGAGCGCGCGCGCCTCGGAGGCGAGGCCGCGGATCAGCGGCACCGGCGTCCAGTCCTTCCCCCAGGGGCCGGGTCCGTAGACGCGGCCGTAGTAGTCGAGGAGGCGGTAGGCCTCGGCCAGGTCGCGGGCGCGGGCCACCTCCGGCTCGACCTCGCGGCGCTCGCGCAGGGCGGCGAAGACGCGGGGCCAGCGGACGAGCCGCCGCTCCTCGAGGAGGCCCACCTCGACGCCCGGGCCCGAGGCGGTGACGCTCGGACGCCCCGGGCCGCCGGTGCCCATGTAGCCGCCGTAGCGGCACGGGCCCTCGAGGCCGAGGACGGCGCGCGTGGGGACCTCGCCGCGCAGGGCCCGCTCGGCGAGGTCGAGCGCCGCCTCCCACCCGAGGTCCTCGCCGAGTGCCGGGGGCGTCGCGGGCAGGTGGCGATGGGCGAAGAGCGGCCGGCCGGCGTCGTCGGCGGCGCGGGCGCCCGAGCGGAGCACCGCCGGGGTGATCGGCACCTCGACCGGCTCCGCGGCCTCGGCGAGCAGGTTCAGCTGGCCCATCACCTCACCTCCCCGAGCGGCAGCGTCAGCTGGGAGCGCTCGTAGCCGGCCTGCTCGAGCAGCCAGGCGGCGCCGATCATCATCGGGTCGTGCTCGCCGATGTAGGCGGCGACCTCGGCGAGCAGCGCGCGCTGCTCCTCCGAGGTCGATCCGAAGAGCGAGCCCTCCGCCGCGGCCGCGGCGGCGAGGTCGGCGCCGAAGCCGGCCCGGATCAGTCCGCGCCGTGCCTCCTCGGTCGCGCCCATCGTCCTCGTCACCTCGGCTCGCGGCCCTCGAGGGAGCCCTGGGCGAGCGCTTCCTCGATCGCCTCGGCGTCGAACCACGAGGGGATCTCGCAGACCCGGCTGCCCTCGAGCGGGCCGTAGGTCTCGCCGTCGGGGAGGACGACTATCCGCAGGGTCCCCGGCCCACCGTCGAGAACCGATCTCACGGCGGCGACCAGCAGGTCGCGCTGACCGCCCTCGACGTGGTTCCAACGGCCGTCGCGAGGGTCCAGCACGAGCAGGTCCGGACAACCTCCTGCCAAGAACTCCGAGTAGCCGATAAGGAAGTTGAACCCGAACCGGAGCACCGGATCGAAGCCGGCACGGGGCTGGAACGAGTACCAACCGGAGTTCGCGTAGGTGCGTTCGACCACGAGGTCGAGGTCGCGCTCGTCGGCGATCTTCTGCATAGCCGCCTGGAACTTCTCCTGCATGTTCATCTGTGCCTCCTCTGGCCGGTGGGAACCGTCGTTGCACCGGCCGCTCACGGCCGCTCGCCCCTGATGGCGGCGGAGAGCCGAGAACGGCACCACTTCTTCGCGGTCCCCTCGATCGACCGGCCCCAGTCGGCGACCCGCGCCATCGCCGTCGCGGGCGGGATGCCCGACTCGCGTGCCATGTGCTCCACCTCGGCGG
This sequence comes from Solirubrobacterales bacterium, assembly GCA_035547475.1. GTDB lineage: Bacteria > Actinomycetota > Thermoleophilia > Solirubrobacterales > 70-9 > VAYN01. Next base: position 1,495 of record DASZUW010000212.1, on the reverse strand, counting down.
CGACGATCACGATGCGGATCGGGGGTCGGGGTTCCGGCTCGAGCTCGACGCCAATCTCCTCGTCGTCGATCGTGCTCCAGGCGACCGAGCCGTCCGGGGCGGTCGCCGTGGCGACGGCGCGCATCTGGCTCGCGTAGTCGCGGAGCGCCCCGGCCGTCGGCGCGATCGCGGCCGCGCCGTCGTCGGTCAGCGCCCCGGCCTGCTCGTCGAGTCCCCAGGCGATCTCCGACAGGAACCTCTCCAGGTTGTTCATCAGGTCATCTCCTTCCACCCGTCGCCCTCGCGCCGGGTCCGTGGTCGGTCACGGCGAGGGCAGGGCGGGCCGGAGGAGGGCGGCGCAGCCGGCCGGGGGAGGTCTGCCAGCCTGGGCCGGGACCGACCACGGGCGCGCGCCGGCCTCCTCCTCACCACAGCGTCGGCTCCTCGGCGAGACGCACCAGGTGCAGGGCGGCCAACTTGACGTGGTGGACCTCGCCGTCGTGTTCGACCTCGCGGCGATGGGCCTGGAAGGTCGCCTCGATCGCGTGGCCGCCGTCGGTGTCGACGCCGAGGTCGGCGAGTAGGCGACCGGCGCCGAAGCAGCAGCCGCGGTTCCTCACGTCGCCCGCCATCACTCCACCTCCAGCGCGAGCTGGTCGTCGGCCTCGGCCTCTTCTTCCTCGCGGCGGACATGCGACTCGCGCCTCGGCTTCTCGCCCGGCTTCACCGCCGCGCCGACCCCCGAGCTGGCCCGCAGCATGTTGCGGATCGCGCCGAGCGTCCCCCAGCCGCCACGCTCGAGGTCGAGGGCGATCGCGTCGACGACGGGGATGCCCTCCTCGGTGACCATCGAGGCCATCGCGGGCACGTTCTCCATCACCATCGTCTTCGGCATGGTCTCCCGCACCAGGCGGGTGAACTCGAAGACCAGCGAGTTGCGCGGGTCCATCACGTCGCGCCTCCCCGCCGTCGAGAAGCCCTGGCACGGTGGCCCGCCGAAGACGCAGTCGAGCTCGCCCGGCGCCAGGCCGAGGTCGGCCAGGACCCGCTCCCCGCTCAGGAGCTTCACGTCGCCGAGATAGAAGTGCTCGCAGCCGGGCGCGTCGGCAGGCTCCGAGGCGATCCACCCGGTCCCCGCCATCCCGGGCATGTGGGTCGGGTCGCGGAGCTCCTCGTCGAGGCGCCCGAGGTCCTCGTCGGTCAGTCCGCGAGGCTGCGGGCCGCGATGGACCTTGAGGCCCCACTGCCTGCGCAGCGCCCGCAGGAACCGCTCCTCGTCGGCCTCGCCGCCGAGGAAGTGGATCTCCACCCCCGGTCGCGCCAGGTTGGTCAGGTAGGTGAGCGCCGCCCACTCGTCCTGCTCGCAGGCGGCGGCGACGTGGAACCCCGCCTGGTGGAAGCCGAGCGAGAAGCCGCCGGCGCCGGCGAAGAGGTCGAGGCCGACGGGCAGGGTCCGACGGCGCGGCGCGGCCGCCGGTAGCCAGAGACCGCCGGCATCGGCCCCCCAGCCCTCCCC
>DASZUW010000211.1:0-3337 GCA_035547475.1 Solirubrobacterales bacterium | reverse complement strand
GAGGGGCGGGCGATCCCGGCGAAGGGGCTGACCGGGCCGGGGTACGACGGCCACACCTTCTGGGACACCGAGGCCTACGTCCTGCCGATGCTGAGCTATGCGGTGCCGCGGGCGGCGGCGGAGGCGCTGCGCTGGCGCCTGGCGACGCTGGAGAAGGCGCGCGAACGGGCGCGCGAGCTCGGCCTCGAGGGCGCCGCCTTCCCCTGGCGGACGATCAGCGGGGCGGAGTGCGGGGCCTACTGGCCCGCCGGGACCGCGGCCTTCCACATCAACGCCGACATCGGCCAGGCGGTCGCCCGCTATTGCGACCTGAACGACGACCCGGACTTCGAGCGCGACGTCGGGCTGCCGCTGCTGGTCGAAACGGCGCGGCTCTGGCGCTCGCTCGGCCACCACGACGCCCACGGCGCCTTCCGGATCGACGGCGTGACCGGCCCCGACGAGTACTCCGCGGTCGCCGACAACAACGTCTACACGAACCTGCTGGCGCAGAAGAACCTGCGTGCCGCCGCCGAGTTCTGCGAGCGCTACGCCGAAGCGGCGGAAGCGTTCAAGGTCGACAACGAGGAGATCGCCTCCTGGCGCGACGCCGCCGAGGCGATGACGATCCCCTACGACGCCGAGCTCGGCGTCCACCCGCAGGCGGAGGGCTTCACCGACCACGCGCGCTGGGACTTCGAGGGCACCGACGCCGACGACTATCCGCTGCTCCTCAACTTCCCCTACTTCGACCTCTACCGCAAGCAGGTCGTGAAGCAGGCCGACCTCGTGATGGCGATGCTGGTCCGCAGCGAGGCCTTCACCGCCGAGGAGAAGGCGCGCAACTTCGCCTACTACGAGCCGCTGACCGTGCGCGACTCCTCGCTCTCGGCCTGCGTGCAGGCCGTCCTCGCGGCGGAGACCGGCCACCTCGAGCTCGCCTACGACTACATGGGCGAGGCCGCCCTCATGGACCTCGACGACCTCGAGCACAACAGCCGCGACGGCCTCCACATCGCCTCCCTGGCGGGCACCTGGATCGCCGCGGTCTGCGGTTTCGGCGGCCTCCGCGACCACGACGGCGTCCTCCGCTTCGCCCCCCGCCTCCCCGAACGCCTCGACCGCCTCGCCTTCCGCCTCGAATTCCGCGGCCGCCGCCTCCGGGTCGAGGTCACCTCGGGAGGCACCAAGTACTCCCTCCTCGAAGGCCCCCCTCTGCGCTTTCAACACTTCGACGAGGAGGTCGACCTGACCGACGACGGCCTCGCCTTCGGCCCCGCCCCCGCCCTCCAACCGCCCCCCGAGCCGGTCCACCAGCCCTCGGGCCGAGCCCCGCTTCGACGGCGGCCGTCGCGGTAGGGGGAAGCCGGCGCCCCACCCGGGCCGGGAGGTGGGGCGGGAGGTGACATCCGGACGGGCCCCCGCCCCGGGCGCCAGCTTCCCGCCCCCCGAGCCCCCGCCCGGCTAGCCTCCCGCCATGCCCCTGAGTCCTGAGGACGAGCGACGGGTCGAAGCCGAAGTCGCCGGGATGGTCGCCGACCTGCGGTTGCGGCCGTCGCAGGAAAAGGAGGACCGGGTCGGGCTTGAGATCGCGGTGATGCCGGAGGAGGAGCGGGCGTTCGTGCCGACGGTTCTGCTGCGCTTCGTCGCGGCCGAGCGGCGCGGGGAGCCATTGCCCGATCCGCTGCCGTTCTCCGGCCCGGCGCCGCGGCGGAGCGGCAACCGCTTCGGCTGGACGCTCCGTTTCCCGAGGGCCGCGGGGCGGGATTAGCACGACGACGCCCCGCACGGGGCGGGGCGTCGGGGAGGCCGAACGGGAATCGAACCGTCCGCCCGCTTGTATACTAGTATTTAGCGCATGGCCGAGCCCATTCCTATCAGGGGGAGCAAGGTTCCCGAACCGGCCCGCCGCCCCGGGCGGGCGCCGGCAGGCCCATACCTCTACGCGGCACTCCGGGACCTGATCGTCCGCGCCGAGCTCGCCCCCGGCGAGCGCCTCTCGGAGGCCGAGCTGGGCGAGCGCCTCGGCGTCAGCCGGACCCCGATCCGCGAGGCGCTCGGCCGCCTGCGCGACGACCGGCTGGTCGAAGTGCGTCCCCAGATCGGCACCTTCGTCGCCCGGATCAGCCCGGCGGCGGTCGCCGACGCCCAGTTCATCCGCGAGGCGCTCGAGTGCACCGCCGTCCGCGTCGCCGCCGAACTCGCGGACGTCGAGTCGATGGCCCAGATCGAGGAAAACCTCCGCGCCCAGGAACGCGCCTCCGAGAGCGTCGAAATCGACTCCTGGCAGCTGCTCGACGACACCTTTCACCGTTCCCTCTGCGATCTCAGCGGCCACCCGGCCGTCTGGCCCGTCAACGAGCGGGCCAAGTCCCACCTCAACCGGCTGCGCCGGCTCAGCCTCCGCATGCCCGACTACCTGGCGACGATGGTGGGCGACCACCGCGCCATCGCCGACGCGATCGGCGGGCACGACCCCGACGCCGCCGAGGTCGCCCTGCGGGAGCACCTGCGGGCGGTCCTGCGCGAGGTCCCGCGGATCCGCGAACAACATCCCGACTACTTCGAGGAGCCCTGATGGCCGTAATCGACCGCACCGACGCCCCGTTCGACCTCGACGTCGACGACCTCTTCGGCCAGTACCGGACGATGTTCCTGATCCGCCGCTTCGAGGAGGCCGCGGAGCGCCAGTACAAGGCCGCGCGCATCGGCGGCTACTGCCACCTGTCCTCGGGGCAGGAGGCGGCGACGGTCGGCGCGGTCTCGGCGCTGCAGGAGGACGACCTGCTCGTCACCGGTTACCGCTGCCACGGCTTCGCGCTCGCCCGCGGCGTCCCGCCGGAGGCGGTGATGGCGGAGCTCTTCGGCCGCGCCCACGGCTGCGCGCACGGGCGGGGCGGGTCGATGCACCTGCTCGACGTCTCGCGCGGCTACTACGGCGGCTGGGGGATCGTCGGCGGCCAGCTGCCGATCGCGACCGGGATGGCGCTCTCGCTGGTCCGCCAGGGCAGGGAGCAGGCGGTGCTCTGCGAGCTCGGTGAGGGCGCCGTGAACATGGGCGCCTGGCACGAGTCGCTGAACCTCGCCGCGGTGTGGAACCTGCCGGTCGTCTTCTTGGTCATCAACAACCTCTACGGGATGGGGACGAGCGTCGAGCGCGCCTCCGCCGAGCCCGAGGTCTTCAAGCGCGCAGCCGCCTACCGGATGGAGGGCGAGCGGGTCGACGGCGATGACCTCGAGGAGGTCGAGGCGGCGACCGCGCGCCTGTGCGCGCGGTCGCGCGAGGAGCGGCGCCCGGCCGTGCTCGAGGCGGTCACCTACCGCTACCGCGGGCACTCGGTCGCCGACGCCGGGCTCG
>DASZUW010000210.1:0-7559 GCA_035547475.1 Solirubrobacterales bacterium | reverse complement strand
AGGGCCGCGTCCCTCGCCCCTCGCCGGGCCCCTACCCCTCGATCTCCACGTCCCGGTGCTTGACCCGCACGATCACGTCGTCCCTTTGCTCCAGATCCCTTCGGATGCGGTCCGCCACGGTGACCGAGCGGTGGCGGCCGCCGGTGCAGCCGATCGCGATCGTCAGGTGGCTCTTGCCCTCGGCGACGTAGGCGGGGACGAGGAACTCGAGGAGGGGCATGAGGCGGCCGTAGAACTCGCCGGCCTGGGTGCCGGACTCGACGTAGCGGCGGACCTCCTCGTCCTGGCCGGTGAGGGGGCGGAGGTCGAGGTCGTAGTGGGGGTTGGGGAGGAAGCGGACGTCGAGGGTGAGGTCGGCGTCGCGGGGCGGGCCGTTCTTGAAGCCGAAGGTGAGGAGGGTGAGGGCGAGCTTTACGTCGCGCTCGGTACCGAGCAGCTCCTCGGCGATGCGGCGGCGTAGTTCGTGGCCGGTGAGGTCGGTGGTGTCGATGACGATGTCGGCGCGCTCGCGCAGGGGGGCGAGCATCTCGCGCTCGGCGCGGATGCCGTCGACGATCCGCCCTTCCGGCGCCAGCGGGTGGCGCCGGCGGGTCTCCTTGTAGCGGTCGAGGAGGGTGCTCTCGTCGGCCTCGAGGAAGAGGAGTTTCGGCTCCGGGCCGTCGCGTTCGAGGTCGTCGAGGACCTGCTGGAGCTCTTCGAAGTACTCGCCGCCGCGCACGTCGGAGACGATCGCCGCGCGCTCCACGCCACTGCCCTCGTGGATGAAGAGCTCCCCCAGCCCGGCGATCATCCGCGGCGGCAGGTTGTCGACGCAGAAGTAGCCGCCGTCCTCGAAGGCGGCGATCGCTTCCGACTTCCCCGCGCCCGAGTGCCCGGTGATGATCACCAGGGTCATCTCGCGACGCGCCTTCGCCTCCTGCGGGGTGTCGGTCCGGCTAGCCAATGCGGTGAAGTTGCTCGTGTATCTCACGCCCGAGTTTGCCAGGCAGGCCGGGCACGCTCTCGAGTTCCTCCCGCGAGGCGGCAAGGAAGCGCTCCGGCGAGCCGAAATGCTTGAGCAGCGCGCGCTTGCGGGCGGGGCCAACGCCTTTCAGCTCGTCGAGCACCGAACCGGTCATCGCCCGGTCGCGGCGGCCACGGTGGTGTTCGATCGCGAACCGGTGCGCCTCGTCGCGAACCCGCTGCAGCAGCTGGTTGCCCTCCGAGCCGCGCGGCAGCTCGATCGGCTCGCCGCGCCCCGGGACGAAGACTTCCTCCTCGCGCTTGGCGAGGCTGACGATCGTCACGCCGAGGTCCGCGAACGGCCGCAGCGCGCGCATCCCGGCGGCGAGCTGGCCTTTGCCGCCGTCGATCATGATCAGCGAGGGGAGCGAGGCGAAGCTCTCGTCGCGCTTGCCGTCGTGCGGGGAGAGGTCGTTCTGTTCGAAATACCGGTTGAGGCGGCGGGTCAGCACCTCCTCCATCGAGGCGAAGTCGTCGGGGCCGCGGTGGACCTCCTCGCGCAGGTCGCCGCGAACTTTGAAGCGCCGGTAGTCCGACTTCTTCGGCGCGCCGCCCTCGAAGACGACCATCGAGGCGACGGTGTGCTCGCCGCCGATCGTCGAGATGTCGAAGCCCTCGATGCGGACCGGCAGCTCCTCCATGCCGAGCGCCTCCGCGAGCGAGCTGAGCGACTCGACACGGCGCGCGCGGCGGTGCTCGCGCCGCAGGCGGTCCTGGTCGAGGGCGAGCTGGGCGTTACGCTCGGCGAGCTCGCGGAGACGGCGTTTGTCGCCGCGCTCGGCGGCGTGGACGTCGACCGCGGTGCCGCGGCGCTCGCTCAGCGCCTCGGCGATCATCGGCGCGCGGTCGCGCAGGTAGGAGCCGACGATGATCGTCCGCGGCATCGAGGGCGAGGCCGAGTAGTACTGGCCGATGAACTCCTCGGTCACCTCGGCGACGTCGCGTTCGCCTTCGTTGTCGAGGTAGAAGCTCTGGCGCTCGGCGAGGATCCCGTCGCGGACCTGGAAGACCTGGGCGTTGGCGTCAGCGCCCTCTACCGCGACGCCGATCAGGTCCGCCGTCCCGACCGTGCCGCCGGCGACGCGCTGGCGCTCGAAGAGCGAGCGGATCGCTTTCAGCCGGTCGCGGTAGATCGCCGCGCGCTCGAATTCCTCGGCGTCGGCGGCCTCGGTCATCTTCGCTTCCTGCTCCTTTTCCACCTGGCGGTAACGGCCGGAGAGGAAGTCGATGATCGCCTCGATGTTGCGGCCGTACTCCTCCTGGGTGACGTGCCCGACGCAGGGCGCCCCGCAGCGCTTGATGTAGTAGTCGAGACAGGGGCTGCCGGAGCGGCGGCCCGGCTCGGGGCCCTCGCAGGTGCGGAACTGGAACAGTTTCCCCAGCAGGTCGAGAGTCTCGCGCAGGCGCTTGGCGCTCGAGAACGGGCCGAAGTAGGCCCGGTGGGCGCGGTGTTTCTCGCGGGTGAAGTAGACGCGCGGGTAGTCCTCGTCGAGGCTGACCGCGACGTAGGGGTAGGACTTGTCGTCGCGCAGGCGGATGTTGAAGCGCGGGCGGTGGCGCTTGATGAAGCTCTGCTCGGTGAGGAGCGCCTCTGCCTCGGAGTTCGTCACCAGCGTGTCGATGCGCTCGATGCGGCTCGTGAGGCGCGGCTCGCCACCGCTGAAGTGGGAGGCGATCCGTTTTTTGATCGAGCGCGCCTTGCCGACGTAGAGGAGCTCGTCGTCCTTACCGTAGAAGAGGTAGACGCCGGGCTGGTCGGGCAGCTTGCGCCGCTCCTCGGCGATGCGCTCGGCGCGGCTGAGCGCGCCGTTCCCCTTGCCGTTCTGGTTGGCGGTGGCCATCTCCTTTAAGGGTAGGCTGCCGCCCAGCGCGGCTATCGCGGACAGGGCGACCAGGAGGAGCGAGATGACCACCCCACCGGAACTGAACACGCTGCGGATCGAGATCGACGGCGATTTCGCGACGCTGACCCTCGACCGGCCCGACGCCTTCAACGCGATGAGCCCCGAGCTGATCGGCGAGCTCACCGTCGCCACCGCCTGGCTCGCCGATCAGGGCAAGTTCCGGGCCTTGATCGTGACCGGTGCCGGGAAAGCCTTCTGCGCGGGCGGCGACGTCAACTGGTTCCGCACGGGGATCGAAGACCCCGACCACGACATCTCCGCCGACGTGCGTCGCGGCGCCGACGTCCTCCACAACGCGATCATCGACCTGCGGCGGATCGAGCGACCGGTGATCGCCGCGGTGAACGGCCCGGCGGCCGGGGCGGGCTTCTCGCTGGCGCTCGCCTGCGACGTCCGCATCTCCGCCGACGGCGCCTTCTTCGCTCCCGCCTACGGTCGCATCGGCGCCTCGCCCGACGGCGGCATGACCTACTTCCTCCCCCGCGTGGTCGGGCCGGCAAAGGCGCTCGAACTCCTCCTCGAGGACCCGGACATGCCCGCCGCCGACGCCCTCGAGCTGGGCCTGGTCAGCGAGGTCGTCCCGGCCGACCGGCTGATGGACCGCGCCCGCGAGCGCGCCGCCGAGCTCGCCGCCCTCGCGCCGCACTACGTGAAGATGGCCAAGCGCCTGGTCGGCGTCAGCCTCGAGAACAGCCTCGCCGAGCACCTCCAACTCGAGCGCCACGGCATCGCCGACGGCCTCGGCACCGAAGACGCCCGCCTCGGCGTGACGGCCTTCTTCAGCGGCGACAAACCCACCTTCCAAGGCCGCTGACGACGGTGATGGGCCGAAAACTCAAGCCATGCTTGAGTTTTCGGCCCATCAACGTGGGGCCATCAGCCGCGTCACCGATTCGCCGACGAAGCTCGGCTTCTCGGCACCGACGACCGTGATCGTGAACTTGGTCACCGCCTGCCACCAGCCGCCCTCGAGCTCGTCGAAGGAGACCAGTTCCGCTGAGCCGACGATCTGGCTGTCGACCGGGACCGGCGCCGGGAAGCGAACCTTGTTCCAGCCGTAGTTCACGGCGAGCGCGAAGCCGTCGGTCTCCATCAGCTCTTTGCGGAAGCTGTCGGCGAGGGAGAGCGTGAGATTGCCGTGGGCGATCGTCACGCCGTAGGGGCTTTCCTTCGCCGCCCGCTCCGGGTCGACGTGGATCCACTGGTGGTCACCGGAGACCTCGGCGAAGCCGTCGATCAGCCCCTGCGTGACCGTGCGCGGCGCGCTCGGCCCGATCTCCTTGCCGACGATCGCCTTCATCCCCTCGACGCCCCGCACCTCGACGCCGGCCATCAGCCGGCCCGCCTGTCCGGCAGCACTTCGCCCTGTTTGTCGTCGAGTTCGAGCCGGCCGGAGCCGGCGATCACATGCGTGTGGCTCGCCACTGTCCCTCCTCGCTTTCGTGTCCCGGTTGACGGGCGTAGCCTAAGGTCTCCAAGGCGCAAGGCCCACCGCGTCGCGCAAGCGTGATCACGCGACGAGGCGGACTTCGAAGGCGGGGACGGCGAGGGCGCCCGCGCCGCCGAGCAGGGCCATGATGCGGGCGACGTAGGCGCTCGTCTCGGGGATCGGCGGGACGCAGTGGCAGGACTCCACCGGGGCGGGGCCGGCGTTGTAGGCGGCGAGGGCGAGCTCGGGAGAGCCGAACTGGCGGATCAGGTCCGACATCAGGTGGGCCTGGGCGTCGATGGCTTCGACCGGGTCGAAGGGGTCGGCGAGGCCGTAGGAGGCCGCGGTGCCCGGCATGAACTGGGCGATGCCCTCGGCGCCGACGGGCGAGACCGCGAAGGGGTCGAAGTTGCTCTCGGCCATGAGCTGCGCCGCGAGCAGCGCCGCCGAGACGTTCCACCTGGCGGCCGCGGCGACCAACGGGTCGCGGAAGCGGGCCGGGACGAAGCTCGGCAGCGTCGCGCCCCCGGGCAGGCTCGGATCCTGACCCGGTCCGGCGACGGCGTTGCCGGCGTCCGAACAGGGCGCGGGCCCGGCCGTGAAGCCGTAGTGCCACGCCTCCCACGAGTACCGCTGGACGAAGCCGAAGCGACTCGCGTGCGAGGCCAGCCAGCCGTAGGCGGCTTCCGGACCCAGGTCCAGCTCGGTAGCGCAGCGGTGGAGAGAGGTGCCCGGCGGTGCCACCCACTTCGGGTCGGGGTGGGCGGCGAAGAGTTCGGCCTGTTCGGCGTCGGAGCGAAAGCCGGAGACGACGATCAGCGTGACGCCGTCCGCCGCCGCGGCGGCGGCCATGCGGTCGTAGGCGGAGGCGACGTCGGGGCGCATGCCCTCGCCGTTGCGGTAGACGAGCAGGCCGCTGTAGCCGCCGCCGCTCGCCATCGCCGGGCCTTCGCCGCCGGCGCTCGTCACCGGCGCGGCGGCGGCTTCGGCTTCGGCGCTCGCCTCGACGTCGGCCGAGGCGCCCGAGCCGAGGTCCAGCTTCGCCACGACCGCCGCCTTCGCCCGCACCGGTGCGAACGAGGAGCGGTCGGGGAACTCGACTCGCAGACGGCGCGGATCGACGCCGTTGCGACGGCCGGCGGCGAGGGCGGCATTGCGCGCCCGTTCCAGATAGGTCGACTTGGCGATGTGGGACGGGTTCGGGGCGCCGTTCGGCAACCGGGGCGGCGAGAGGAGCCGCGGCAGGTCGTCGCGCATCGAGCGCACCGCCGAGATCGCGGCCAGGTCGGCGGCGCGCTGGACGCGGCCCTTGCCGGTGACCGCGCCCGCGATCGCGACCAGGGCGATCGCCGCCGCGATCAGGACGAAGCAGCCGCCCAGGGCGAGCGGAAGCGCCTGGCCGGACTCGTCCCGAACCTTCGAGGCCGCCGCTCCGTACCACCGGCAGCACATCCCGAGGAAGGAGTCGAACCCATGCACCGAAACCGATCTCGAGCGACGACGCGCCGCGCGCGCGACCTCGCCGCCCTCGCCCTCGCGGCCCTCCTGGCGCTCGCCGCGGTCGCCGCCCCGATGGCACTGGCCGGAGGCAGCAAGACCGTGGTCGGCGAGGCCAAGGCCCCCAGCCTCCACAAGACGGTCCTCACCAACACCAAGGGCCTGACCCTCTACGCCCTGAGCGCCGAGAAGAACGGCAGATTCATCTGCACCGGCTCGTGCACGAACACCTGGTTCCCGCTCCTCGTCGCCCGCGGGACCACGCCGAAGGGACCGGTCAGGCTCGGGACGGTCAAGCGGCCCGAAGGCAAGATCCAGGTGACCTTCAAGGGCCTGCCGCTCTACACCTTCGACGGGGACCGGGCCAAGGGGCAGGCGAAGGGCGGGGGGTTCAAGGACGTCGGCACCTGGCACGCCGTCACCCCCTAGTAGGCCCCAGATCGAGCAGGCGCCGCAGCAGCGACTCCGGCAGCCCGCCGGAGTCGCTGCCGAGCGCGCCGAACCCCGCGCGCCGCTCCGCCACCCAGCCAAGGCGGTGCTTCAGCACGGCGACGCGGAGGCCGCGCCGGAGCAGATCGTCGACCGCCAGCGCGACCAGCGGCCGCGCCTCCTCCAGGTCGGCGCGCAGAAGCGCCGCATCGAGACGCCGTGCCCCTGGCGCCGCCAGAAGCGGTTGCAGCAGCTCCGGCGTGACGTGGACGACCGAGAGCCCGCCGCGGGCGACGGTGATCGCGATGCCCGCCGCCGCCAGCCCGTCCTCGTCGGCCGCGACCGCGAGGTGACACACCTCCCCGCGAGCCGCCGGGCGCAGGGCGGGCAGGCGCGCGGCGAGGCGCTCCTCGAGGCGGTGCGCCGCGGCCGAGGCGATCAGCGTCGGCCGCGGCACCCGTCCGCCGACGTCGACCAGCAACGCGGCTCCCTCGACCCCCGAGCCGGCGCAGGCGAGGGCCGCCGCGGCCCCGCGCGACCCCTCCGCCCCACCGACGGCGGTCACGACGACGACGGTGCCGTCGCGCGGCGCGGTGTAGACGCCCTTGACCGGGCTGTCGAAGACGCCATCCGTCGATTTCCGTCCCAAGACGACCGGGCCGAAGCCGGCGGGAAGCTCCGCGGTGGCCGGTTCGCGGCTCATTCGGCCGACCTCGCGCTGGCGGTGCTGGTCACGCCGAGGTGGTCGGCGATCGCCCCGAACGGCGACGGCGGACGGAGGTGGACGATGACCTCGTCGCCTTCGACCGCCACCGAGACGTTGTCGTCGGCCCAGCCCGGGAGGGCCGCGCGGGCGGCCTCGGCGGCCGAGCCGCCCTGGGCCAGGGCGAGCGCGCCCGCCTCGGCGGCGCCGTCGGCGAGCGTCAGCGCGTAGCCCGCGGCCAGAAGCTGCAACGAGATCAGCGCGGCAAGGAGCAGCGCCGGGACGGCGGCGACGAGTTCGACCGTCGCCTGTCCCTCCTCGACCCGGAGACCGCGGACGTCAGCCATCGCCGTCCCCCAGTGCGCTGCGCGCGTCGACCCTAACCTCGGGCAGCTGGGGCAACAAGGTCGGCACCGGCACCTTCACGAGGACGGCGCCGTCGTCATCGTCCTCCTCGACCACCGACCCGTCGCGCATCGTCGCGGGCAGCGCGCGGCGGGCGGCGGCCTTCGGGTCGGCGCCGACGAGGGCGGCCCGCGCGCCGGCCCGCGCGGCCACGCTCGCCGACCAGAGGGCCTGGCCGGCGAGCGCGATC
>DASZUW010000209.1:0-4113 GCA_035547475.1 Solirubrobacterales bacterium | reverse complement strand
CGGCCCAGCGTCACGAGGCGCTTGGAGCCGTTCCTCCGCGCGACGACCTTGCGGCGGGTCGCCAGCGCGACGCTCCCCTTGCAGGTACCCCCCGAGTCACCCCCGCACGCGAGCCGCACCGCCACGCGCCCCTTGCGGTCCACCGTCGCCTTCCTGGTGAGGATGCGGATCGAGAGCTTCTTCGCCGCGGGGCCGCTGCCCGCGGCCGGGCCAGGCCCGGGGGAGGCAGGCGGCGGGGACGGCGGGGACGGGGGCGGCGCGAGGCGCCAGAGCTCCCGGCCGTGGGTGCCGTCGTCGGCGTCGAAGTAGAGGTATTCCCCGAGCGGCGTGAACTCCTGAGGGTCGGCGCTGTCGGTCCCGGGGAGCAGGTCGGCGAAGAGGGTGGTGGTCGTGCCGTCGGTGCTCCACAGCTCGCGGCCGGCCGCGGCGGTCTCGGCCCTGAAGAAGAGGCGGCCGTCGAATTCCGTCAGATCTCTGGGATTCGAGTCTTCCGGTCCGGGCCGGATGTCGTCGACGGGCGTCGTGCCCGCTTCGCTGCCGTCGGTACGCCACAGCTCGGCCCCGGAGGTGCCGACGAACGCCCGGAAGTAGAGCCGGCCGTCCAGCCCGGTCATCCCTTCGGGCACCGAGTAGCCCGTGCCGGGGTTGATGTCCTTGACCAGCGCGGTGCCCGCCGCGGTGCCGTCCGTCTTCCACAGCTCCCGGCCGTGGGTGCCGTCGTCGGCGTCGAAGTAGAGGCGGTCGCCGAAGGCCTTGAGGTTGAACGCGACGCCGCTCGCGGTGCCGGGGTTGACGTCTTTCACCAGGACCGTCCCCGCTTCGGTGCCGTCGCTGCGCCACAGCTCCTCGCCGGCGGTGGGGTCGTGCGCCTGGAAGTAGAGCTTGCCGTCGAAGGCGGTGAGGTCGGTCGGGACCCCCTCGGTTCCGCCCGGCCAGATGTCCTTGACCATGGTCGTCCCGGCCGCGGTCCCGTCGGAGCGCCAGAGCTCGCGGCCGTGGCTGCCGTCGTCGGCCCGGAAGTAGAGGGTGCCGCCGAGGGCGGTGATCTCTTCGGGGCGCCCGTGTTCGCTGCCCGGCCAGATGTCCTTGACCTCGGTCGTGCCCGCGGCGGTCCCGTCGGTCCGCCAGAGCTCGTAGCCGTCCAGGCCGAGCGCGTCGAAGTAGAGCACGTCGCCGAGGCCGAACAGTTCGTAGGGTTCGGATCCGTTCGGGCCTTCCGAGATCGCGTCGGTGACCAGGCGCGTCCCCGCCGCCGTGCCGTCCGTCCGCCACAGCTCGCCGCCGTGGATGCCGTCGTCGGCTTCGAAGTAGAGGTAGGGCCCGGCGACGGTCAGGTAGTTGGGGATGGAGCCTTTCGCGCCGGGGCGGATGTCGGCGACCATGGTCGCCCCGCCGCCGGGGTCCGTGCGCCACAGCTCGATGCCGTGGACGCCGTCGTCGGCGTCGAAGTAGACCTGCCCGTCGAAGGCCGTCAGTTCGCTCGGCCGCGAGGCGCTCGGACCGGGATCCACGTCGGCGGCCAGTTCCGCCCGCAGCGGGGCGGCGCCCGCGCTCGTCGCCAGGAGCAGGAGGGCCGCCAGCGTGGCGGCCGCGGCGGCGATGGCTCGGTGGGCCGTCGTTCGCATGGCCCGGCAAGATGCTCGCTTGCGCCGCGCGCGTCCATAGGCAACTCTTCCCATGTGTCGGGGGCGAAGTTCCAGTTGGGCGTGGGCGATGCGCGAGCGGCGTTGGCGCTCGCCGCCGAGGTGGCCGACTGCGCCGACGCGCGGGACTTCGCCGCCCAGGTCGACGCGCTCTGCGCCCTGATCGGGGCCGAGGCGGCGCTCGTCACCACCTGCCGGGAGTGGACGGTCGATCCGGCGATCGAGGCGGGCGACCCGCGCGTCTACACCGCCGAGCTGATGGGGGTGGTGGCGCGCAACTGGCGCGAGCACCCGGTGATGTCGCTCGACCTCGCGAGCCGCGGCGCGGGCGCCCGCCGCATCTCCGACCACCTCGCCGCCCGCGAGTGGCGCCGCCGGACGCTCTTCAACGACTTCTTCCGCCCGCTCGGGATGACCTGGGAACTCTCCGCCCAGCTCGTCGCCGGGCCGCCCGGCTCCAGCTGCTGCGTCAGCCTCCACCGCGGTGCCCGCGATTTCAGTCCTCGCGACGTCGCCCTCCTCGAAGCGCTCGCGCCGCACCTGCGCGCCGCCCGCGCCCGCATCGCCTCACGTCCGGGGGACGAGGCCCCGCCGCGCGCCGCCGCCCTCGCCCTGCGCCTGCCGATCACCGCCCGCGAGGCCGAGGTCCTCGCCCGCCTCGCCGCGGGCCGGACCAACGACGGGATCGCCGCCGACCTGCGGATCAGCCCCCACACGGTCGCCCGCCACGTCGAGCACGTCTACGCCAAGCTCGGCGTCCACACCCGCGTCGCCGCCGCCCGCGCCGCCCTGGCCGCCCTCGGCGATCAGTAGCCGGCGGGGTGCCGCACCACGAACCCTTCCGGGTAGGGCGGTTCGGCGTGCCAGCGGGGGCCGGTGCCGCTCGCGTCGCCGACCGTGTCCCAGCGCAGGCCGGCGATCACCATGTAGGTGTGGGTGGCGTTGGCGTAGATCGTGATCCACTTGCCCGGGCCCGGTTCGCCGTAGCTCTCCAGCGCGCCGGAGGTGAGCGGGGTGTCGAGGAGCCCGGCGCCGTAGAGGGCGAAGCTGACCGCGCCGGAGCAGTCGTAGCCGTAGCTGTAGAAGGAGGCGTGGCCGCCGCCCCAGACGTAGGGGGTCGTGGCGATCGAGTTGGCGGCGGCGATCGCGGCCTTCACGGCGGGCGGGGCGCTGACCGGCGCCGCGGCGAGGCCGTTCGGCTGGATCACCGCTTCGGCGCCTTGGACCTGCGTTTCGGCGGCGAGCGGGGCGACGCGCCAGTCGACGTAGTGGGTCTTGCAGCCGCCTTCGATCTCCGCGGCCTCCCGCAGGACCTCTTCGACGTACCAGGCGGCCTGGTTGTGGGCGAAGACGCCGGCTTCCAGTGAGCCTTTCGACCAGATCTCGCGGGCGAGGGTCGCCGCCGAGTCGAAGACGTCGGCGTGTTCGATGTGCCCGTCGTCGTCGCCGTCGACGCGGAAGCGTCCCCACTCGCTCGCTTCGAGGCCGAGCGGGCCGGTTTCCTCGAGCTGCTTCTCGTTCATGCCGCGGCCGAAGTTCGACTCGAGGCGGGCGATCGCGGCCAGCGCCCAGACGCCGCGCTTGCCCAGTTCGTAACGGGCGGCGGCGCGCTCGAACGCTTCCAGGTATTCGGTCGGGATCTGCTTCTTCCAGCCGGGCGCGGCTTCGCAGCGCAGCACTTCGATCTGGGGACTGAGGCCGGCGGCGGTGAAGGCGCTGTCGCCGATTTCGGCGGCGTAGCAGCCGGCGTTGGCGAGCACCTCGGAGACGTACCAGTCGGCGTGGTTGTAGGCGAAGATCGCGCCGTAGGTGTCGGCCGGCATCCCGGCGGCGGAGAGGTAACGGGCGGCGGCGAAGATCGCGTCTTCGGGGTTGTTCGGGTCGGCGACGCCGTCGCCGTTGGCGTCGACCCCGTAGGTCGCCCAGGTCGAGGGCATAAACTGCATCCAGCCCTCGGCGCCCGCCGAGCTCGGCCCGAGGTTGGTGCCGAAGCCGGTCTCGACCGCGTTGATGCCGGCGAGGACGGCGGGCCCCTGCGTGCCGAGCCCGTACTGCGCGGAGGCGCGCTGGTAGATCGGGATCAGCTGCGGCGGCACCGCGGTCGCCGCGCACGAGGACGCGGTCAGCGACGGGACCTGCAGCGCCGGCGCGGGCCGGTCGAAGCCGGCTTCTGCGGCGGCCCGTTCGGCCGCTTCGTCGGCTTCCTGTTCGGATTCCGCTTCGGCCAGTTCTTCTTCGCCCCGCGTCGGCGCTTCCGCCGTGGTGCCGCCGCTGGCCGGCGGGATCTTCGGGTGGCGGACGACTTCCGGCGTGAGCGGCGAGTTTTCGGTGACGCCCCCGGCGCCGCCCGACTTCGAGCCCCGCGTGCCGGAGGCCGCTTCGCCGGCGGCGCCGCTCCCCGAGCCCGCCCCCGATCCGTCCCCGGCCCCCGATGGCGGTTCGTGGCCCGACCCTGATCCACCGCCGGTCC
>DASZUW010000208.1:0-2780 GCA_035547475.1 Solirubrobacterales bacterium | reverse complement strand
CGGGTCCAACGCGCGCCGCGCCACCGCCGACACGAGCGCCGTCGCCACCCTCGAACCGCCCGGCCCGGGCGCGAAGTTCACCCGCGCGATCCTCGAATCGGCCGAAGTCCCGCTCGTCACCGCGGCGGACGCGCGGCGCGGCATGGCGCGGATCCTCGCCGCCGTCGAAGGCGCCGGCGACTCCGACGTCCGCGGCTCCGTCCGCGAATCCCTGGAACCGTCCTGAGGCCCTAGGCGAGCAGGTCCCGCAGCGCCCCGTCGATCGCGGGGAAGCCGAACGCGTAGCCGAGCTCCTCGGTCCGCCGCGGCAGCACCCGCTGCCCGCCCTGGGCGACCTTGCCGAACTCGCGGCCGAATTTGACCTCCAAGACGAAGCCCGGGATCGGGAGCACGGCCGGTCGTCCCACGGCACGCCCGAGCGCCTTCGACCACTCCTTGTTGGTCACGGGGTTCGGCGCCGTGGCGTTGACGACGCCGCTCACCGAGTCGGTGTCGAGCGCCCACGTCAGCACGCCGATCTCGTCGGCGACGTGGATCCACGGCACCCACTGCCGCCCGCCCGCCAGCGGGCCGCCGAGGCCGAGCTTGAAGGGGAGGACGAGCTCCCCGAGGAGCCCGCCGCCGGTGTCCATCACCTGGCCGGTGCGGGTGATCGCGAGGCGCACGCCCGCCGCCTCGACCTCGCGCGCCGCCGCCTCCCACTCGACGCAGATGCGGCTGTCGAAGCTCGTGCCGGGCGCGCTCGACTCGTCGAGCACCTCGTCGCCCCGGTCGCCGTAGTAGCCGACCGCCGACTGGCTCACGAGCACCCGCGGCTTCGCCGCCAGCCCCTCGATCGTCCCCACCAGGTTGTGGGTGGCGAGTTTGCGCGAGTCCATGATCTTGCGCTTCGCCGCGGCGCTCCAGCGCTGGTCGATCCGCTCGCCGACGAGGTTCACGACCCCGTCGACCCCCTCGAAGGCGGCCGCGGCGGGGCGTTCGAGCGTCGGCTCCCAGGCGTGCCAGCTCATCCGCGGCTGCGCGGCGCGCGCCTTCACGGGGTCGCGGGTCAGGCCGACGACCTCGTCCCCGCGCCGCAGCAGCTCGTCACAGAGCGCCTTGCCGATCCTGCCGCTGGCGCCCGTGACGAGGACTCGCATCAGGTCGTCTCTACCGGGGTGAAGGTGCCGGTCTCCTCGCTGCGCCGGGCGAGGCCGTCGCGCTGCGCCTCCGCGATCACGGCCGCGGCGACCTTCGGGGCGACGTCGCGGTTGAAGACGCTGGGGATGATGTAGTCCTCGGCCAGGTCCTCGTCGGCGACGCTGGCGGCGATGCCGCGCGCGGCGGCGAGCTTCATCGCCTCGGTGATCTGCGGCGCGCCCGCGTCGAGGGCGCCGCGGAAGATGCCGGGGAAGGCGAGCACGTTGTTGATCTGGTTCGGGTAGTCGGAGCGCCCGGTGGCCATGATCCGCACGTGCGGGGCGGCGTCCTCGGGCATCACCTCGGGGGTGGGGTTGGCCATCGCGAAGACCATCGCGTCGTCGTTCATCTTCGCCAGCGAGTCCGCCTGGATGGTGCCCGGCCCCGAGAGGCCGATGAAGAGGTCCATGCCCTCGATCACGTCGTCGGGCTGCCCGTGGAGGTGCTCGGGGTTCGAGTTCTCCGCGTACCAGCGCTTGGTCGGGTTCATCTCGCCGGAGGCGTAGTCCTCCCGCTCGGTCGAGAGGGCGCCCCGGCGGT
The DNA here is from genome assembly GCA_035547475.1 of Solirubrobacterales bacterium. Taxonomy (GTDB): domain Bacteria; phylum Actinomycetota; class Thermoleophilia; order Solirubrobacterales; family 70-9; genus VAYN01. The sequence goes on along the minus strand of DASZUW010000208.1, from coordinate 1,061 downwards.
CGGCGCCGACGATCTGGGTGACGCCGGCCTCGAGCAGCATTTTCGTCACCGCGACGCCCGCCGCGCCGAGGCCGACGACGAGGACGCGGAGCTCCTCGATCGGCTTGTCGACGATCTTCAGCGCGTTGAAGAGCGCCGCCATCGTGACCACCGCGGTGCCGTGCTGGTCGTCGTGGAAGACCGGGATGTCGAGCGTCGCCTTCAGTCGGTCCTCGATCTCGAAGCAGCGCGGGGCGGAGATGTCCTCGAGGTTGACGCCGCCGAACGTCGGCGCCATCAGCTCCACGGCGCGGACGATCTCGTCGGCGTCCTGGGTGTCGAGGCAGACCGGGAAGGCGTCCACGCCCGCGAACTCTTTGAAGAGCATGCACTTGCCCTCCATCACCGGCATCGCCGCCTCAGGGCCGATGTTGCCGAGCCCGAGCACCGCCGAGCCGTCGGAGACCACCGCCACGGTGTTCTTCTTGATCGTGTACTCGAACGCTTTGGCCCGGTCGGCGTGGATGTCCATGCAGACGCGCGCGACGCCGGGCGTGTAGGCCATCGACAGATCGTCGCGCGTTTTCACCGGGTACTTGTTGTGCATGTCGATCTTGCCGCCGCGGTGCATCTGCATCGTCCGGTCGACGTAATCCAGTACCCGCGCTCCCCGCGTCGACCCGATCGCCCGCAAGATCCGCTCCCAGTGGTCCCGATCCGACGCGTCGATCGTGAACTCCCGCACCCGCTTGCCCTCCGGCCCGGCGCCCGGCACGAGGTCCACGCCCTGCAGCTGTCCCCCCGCCTCGGCGATCGCCGCCGTCAGTTTCCCGAGCGGCTCCTGCCGCGCGTCGAGCTCGACGCGGATCGTGACGCTGTATTGCGCGCTGACCGGCATGGCGGGAATCGAATCAGATTCCGCGATCGGGGCGGTCGAGGGGGGGAGAGATCGACCCCCGTGGCGCCTAAGAACCTGTCCCTATAGGGAGGACTCCCACCCCCGCCGAAGAAGCACGCAGCCGATCCGTTGATCGAACATAGGAGGGCGCGATGGGCCTGGTCGACCGTGACGACGGCTGGCG
>DASZUW010000207.1:0-4432 GCA_035547475.1 Solirubrobacterales bacterium | reverse complement strand
ACCTCGCCGGCGGCACCTTCACGATCTCCAACCCGGGCTCGGTCGGCGCCGTCTCCGCCCCGGCGATCATCAACCAGCCCCAGGTCGCGATCCTCGGCGTCCCCACCATCCAGCGCCGCCCCTGGGTCGTCACCGGCCCCGACGGCGAGGAGATGATCGCGATCCGCCCCATCCTCCGCCTCGCCGTCACCTTCGACCACCGCGCCGTCGACGGCGCCGACGCGACCCGCTTCGCCGTCGCGGTGAAAGAGCGCCTCGAGTCCTGGTCGACCGAGGCCTACGCCTGACCCGGCACGTCCAGCTGTTCCTTATGGACGCCATGCGTCCATAAGGAACAGCCCGGCGGATCAGAGGGCGAGGAGCTCGCGGGCGGCGGACTCGATCTGGGCGGTGCTGGGGATGACCAGTTGCTCGAGGTCGGGGTCCTGGGGGATCGGGGTGTCGAGGGCGCCGAGGCGCCAGACCGGGGCGTCGAGGGCGAAGAAGGCCGCTTCTTGGATGCGGGCGGCGATCTCGGCGCCGGCGCCGGCGGTGCGGACGGCCTCGTGGACGACCAGGGCGCGGCCGGTGCGCTCGACCGAGGCGACGATGGTCTCCATGTCGAGGGGGACGAGCGTGCGGGGGTCGATCACCTCCAGCTCGGTGCCCTCGGCGGCGAGCTTCTCGGCCGCCTCGAGCGCGCGGGGGACCATCAGGCCGGTCGCCACCAGAGTCGCGGCGTCACCACGACGGCGCACCGCGGCCTCGCCGAACGGGACCAGGTAGTCCTCGCTCGTCGGCACCTCGCCCTTCACCCGGTACATCCCCTTGTGCTCGAAGAAGAGCACCGGGTTAGGGTCGCGGATGGCGGTCTTCAGCAGGCCCTTGGCGTCGGCGGGCGTCGCGGGCAGGACCACTTTGAGGCCGGGGACGTGCATTCCCATCGCCTCGAGGCTCTGGGAGTGTTCGGCGCCGGCGCCGCCGACGACGCCGGTCGGCAGGCGGACCACCGCCGGCAGTCCGAGCTTGCCGCCGTGCATGTAGCGCCACTTGGCCAGCTTGTGGAAGATCTCATCGCCCGCGACGAGCCCGAAGTCGGCGAACTGGAGCTCGACCACCGGGATGGTCCCGGTCATCGCCGCCCCCGCCGCGCCGCCGACGATGAAGGTCTCGTTGATCGTCGTGTCGCGGACGCGCGCCGCGCCGAACTCTTCGAAGAGGCCGCGGGTGACGCCGAAGACGCCGCCCATCTTGCCGATGTCCTGGCCCATCATCCAGACGCGCGGGTCGCGCCGCATCTCCTCGGCGAGGGCGTGGTTGATCGCCCAGGCATAACCGATCCGCTCGGTCTCGACGCCCTCCGGCACCTCGGCGACGATGCTCACGACCAGACCCCCGCGGTGACCACCTCGGGACCTCCTTTCGGCATCGCCAGCGCCTTCTCCAGCGCCGCCTCGGCCTCCTCCGCCGCCGCCGCGTCGAGCGCGTCGGCCTCCGCCGCCGGGACCCGCTCGCGCAGGATCCGCAGCGGATCGCGCGGCACCTCCAGGCCGTCGGCGATGTCGTCGCGGTACTTCTGCGGATCGCCCTCGTAGTGGCCGCGGATGCGGAGCGTCTTCGCCTCGACCAGCGAGGGACCGTCCCCCCCCCGCGCGCGCTCGACCGCGTCGAGCGTCGCCGCCCGGACCGCGAGCGCGTCCTGTCCGTCGACGACCACCCCGGGCACCCCGTAGGCGGCGGCGCGGTCGGCGATGTCCTCGGTCGGGCTCTGCGCGGAGAACGGCGCCGAGAGGTGCCAGCCGTTGTTCTCGCAGACCCAGACGATCGGCAGCTTCCAGACCGCGGCCTGCAGGGCCGCCTCGTGGAAGGTGCCGCGCGCGGCGGCGCCGTCGCCGAAGAAGACGGCGACCACGCGGTCCTCGCCGAGGATCTGGATCGAGGTCGCGGCCCCCGCGCCGAGGACGAAGTTCGAGCCGAGCGTCCCGCCCTGGCCGAGCACGCCGAGCTCGGGGTCGACGAAGTGGACGGTGCCGCCGCCCTTGCCGCCGACGCTGCCGCCGACGCGGCCGAGGAGGTCGCCGAGCAGCACCTCCGGCGCCATGCCCTTCACCAGCGCGTAGCCGAGGCCGCGGTGGGCGTAGAAGAGGTAGTCCTCTCGGCGCAGCGCCATGACCGCGCCCGCCTGGACGGCCTCCTGACCGAGGCCGGGGTGCCAGAAGCCGCCGAAGCCGTGCTCTTTGACGTAGCGGTTCAGAAGCAGCTCGAGCGCACGGATGCGGCTGACTTCGCGGTAGAGATCGAGCGCGAGGACGTCCTCGTCGGTCGCGGCGCCTTCGGCTTCCTGCGCGGTCTTGGTGCTCATCCCAACCCTTCCGTAGACCAAAGTTCCCAAACTGACCGTCCGGACGGTTAGTCTACCGTTCATGGGAGCGGAAGAGAGCAGTAGGGCGGCGCTGGTCACCGGCGCGTCGAGTGGAATCGGGCTCGCGATCGCGGCGATGCTGGCCGAGGAGGGATACGACCTGACCCTCGCCTCGCGCACCGCGAGCAAGCTGGAGGCGGCGGCCGAATCGCCGGCCTTCGCGAACACCACGGTCCAGGCGGTGCCGACCGACGTCGGCGACCCGGAGGCCGTGCGGCGCGTCGTCGACGCCCACCGGGAGCGCTTCGGACGGCTCGACGTGCTGGTGAACAACGCGGGGCTCGGCGTCGCCGGCGAGCTCGCCGACATCAAGGACAAACACCTCGAGCTGCAGCTCGCGGTCAACCTCCGCGCGCCGATCCTCTTCTACCGCGAAGCCGAGGACATGCTGCGCGCCGCCGGGGCCGCGCACGGTGGCGCGCTGGTCGTCAACACCGCCTCGATCACCGGCAAGATCGGCGAGCCGGGCCTCGGCGTCTATTCCGCCACCAAGCACGGCCTCGTCGGCTTCACCCAGGCGATGCAGCAGGAGCTGGGCCCGGCCGGGATCAAGTCCTGCGTCCTCTGCCCCGCCTTCGTCGACACCGCGCTCGCCGACTACGTCAAGGAGGAGGTGCCGGCGGAGACGATGATCCGCTCCGAGGACGTGGCCGAATCGGTGCGCGCGCTGCTGCGCCTGTCGAGCCACTGCGTCGTGCCCGAGGTCGTGATGCTCCAGCGCGGGGTGGTGGGGCTCCCGTGAGGGGGACGGCCCCGGTCGAGGTGTCGCGGCGCGGCCACGTCGCCATCCTCAGGCTGAGCAACCCGGAGCGCCGCAACGTCCTCGACGTCCCCACCGCGACCGCGTTGCAGGAAGCGGTGGAGCGCCTCGGCCGCGACCCGCACGTGCGCTGCGTCGTCATCGCCGGGAGCGACGGAGTCTTCGCGGCCGGCGCCGACATCCGCGAGCTGGAGGCGGCGAGCACGGAAGAAAACCTCGCCTACAACCGGCGGCTGCGCGCCTCGGTGAACGCGGTGGCGGCGTTGCCGATGCCGACGATCGCCGCCCTCGACGGCCACGCCATCGGCGGTGGCCTGGAGCTCGCCCTCGCCTGCCTCCTGCGGGTCGCCGCGGCGGAGGCGAAGCTGGGGCTCCCCGAGGTGAAGCTGGGGGTCATCCCGGCCACCGGCGGCCTCGCCCGCCTGCCGCTCCTCATCCCGCGCGCCGCCGCCGCCGAGCTGGCCCTCACCGGCGACCTCATCACCGGCGCCGAGGCGAAGGAGCTCGGCCTCGTCAACTACGCCGTGCCCGCCGCGGAGGTGCTGGACCGGGCCTTGGAGCTGGCCGACAAGATCGCGCGGGTGGCGCCCCTCTCGGCGCAGGCGATCGTCGAAAGCCTCGGCCGCGACGGCAACCTGCCGATCGCCGACGCGAACCTGCGGGTCGAAGACCGACTCGCCGCGCTGCTCGCCTCGAGCGACCGGCGGGAGGGCGCGCGCGCCTTCCTCGAGCGGCGCGAACCCCGCTTCGAGGGGCACTGAGCGGTGCCGCTGCCGCCGCCCTCCGACCTCGGCCTCGATCCCGAGCAGATCCTGCTGCGCCGCACCGTCCGCGAGTTCGCGCGCCGTGAGGTCGCCCCGCGCGCGGCCGCGATCGACGCCACCCAGAGCTTCCCCGAGGAGAGCTGGCGGCAGGCGGCCGAGCTCGGTCTGCTGGGGGCGTCGGCGCCGGCCGAGTACGGCGGCGCGGGCCTCGGCCTGGCGGAGCTCTGCATCGTCGGCGAAGAGCTCGCCGCCGTCTGCCTCTCGACCGCGGCGACCGTCCTGCACCAGGCCGACATGGTGATCGGCCGCCTCGCCCGCCACGGATCCGAGGAGCAGAAGCGGCGCTGGCTGCCGGGGCTGATCGACGGCTCGACGATCGGCTGCCTGGCGATGACCGAGCCCGAGGCGGGCTCCGACGTGATGTCGATGCGGACGCGCGCCGAGCGGGTCGCGGGCGGCTGGCGCCTGAACGGCACGAAGACCTTCATCACCAACGGGCCGGTGGCC
>DASZUW010000206.1:0-1895 GCA_035547475.1 Solirubrobacterales bacterium | reverse complement strand
AGGCTTCGACTGGTGGTCGGTCTTCCTCGTCAGCGCGCCGCTCGCCGCGATCGCCCTCTACTGCGCCTGGCGCTTCGTCCCCGCCCACGTGAACGAGACGAGCGCGCCGGTCGACCACCTTGGCGGCATGCTCTCGATCCTCCTCGTCGCGGCGCTGGTGCTGGCGATCAACCTGGCGCCGGAACCGGGCAAGGGCAGGACGGCGGTGATCCTCGGCATCGTCGCGATCGCCGCGATCGGTGCCTTCGTCCTGCGCCAGCGGCGCGTCGCCGACCCGCTCTACGACCTGCGCGTGGCCGCGCGCCCGACCTTCTGGGTGGCGGCGCTGGCCGGGATCATCGTCTTCGGCTCGCTGATGGGAGCGATGTTCGTCGGCCAGCAGTTCGTCCAGAACGTGCTCGGCTACTCGACCTTCCAGGCGGGCCTGGCGATCATCCCGGGCGCGATCGGGATGATCCTCGTCGCCCCGCAGTCGGCGAAGCTGGTCGAGGCGCGCGGCTCGCGCTTCACCCTCCTGGTCGGCGACTCCTTCTGCCTCCTGGCCTTCCTCGTGATGCTCCTGCTCTGGGACGAGGGCGCGTCCTACTTCCCGGTCGGCCTCGGCTTCCTGCTCATGGGCATCGGCGTCGGCTTCGCCGGGACGCCGGCCTCCCGCTCGCTGACCGGCTCGGTGCCGGTGCGCCGCGCGGGCATGGCCTCGGGCACCGCCGACCTCCAGCGCGACCTCGGCGGCGCGATCATGCAGTCGATCTTCGGCGCGCTCCTCACCGCCGGCTACGCCAAGGCCTTCGCCGCGCAGATCGCCTCCTCCCCCCACGCCTCCGACGTGAGCGACAAGGTCCAGAACGAACTCACCAAGTCCTTCTCCAGCGCCGCCAACACCGCCCGGCAATACCCCGAATACGCCCACGCGATCGCCGGGGCCGCCCGCAAGTCCTTCCTCGACGGCGGCGACTGGACCTACGCCGCGGGCATGATCGCGGTCGCGGTCGGCATCTGCGTGGTCTTCTTCCTCTTTCCCAAACACGAGCGCGAACTGGACCTCCTCGAGCGCTATCACGCCGAGGACGCGTAGGCAAGAGAAGCGGAGGGGCCGGGCCGGGCGCGGGGTAGGGCTCGGGCCTCGCAAGCTGGCGCCGGGGCGGTCCCTCGGGGGGCGGGTAAGGGACGGCCGAAAGGACGCGGCCCTCTCGGCCACGACCCCGGCGGGTTGTGGCCGTGGCCGAGAGGGCCGGGTGATCGGGGAGTGGTGCCGGGACGGATCGCGCCGCAGGGTGACGGGAAGGGACGGGAGGGCGACGGAAGGCCCACGGATCCGTCACCGCGGAGTGACCTCGTCACGAAGAGCGTGAGATCTCCACGCTTCCTCCCGTGTTGCACAACACCGACGACCGCGCTGCGTGTATTACCCGCCCTATAGGGGCCCAAATACACGCAGCGCGTTCCGGGGCCCTGATCCGAGCCCGAAAGAGAGGCAGAAGGATCCCGGAAGAGTGACGTTCCCGGCATCTTCGTCACGGATCCGGGCGAGGTGTGGCATCTCCCGCACGGGATCCGCACGGAAGCCCGATGAGCTCCGACGAAATCAGACCGCCCCGGCGCTCAGGGGTACCGCCCCATCGCTCAGGAGTCTCCGTGTGGAGTTCTGGTCGCTCAGCGACCGAAACTCGGCGCGCGCCGGCGGGGCCGCCGCGTCCGCCGCGTTCGCCGCGCCCGTCCCGGCCGCCGGCTCCCAGGCCGCCGGACCCTTGCGTGGTTGGAAACCCGCGCATGGCGCGGATTTCCAACCACGCTGATCCCTGACCGTCCGAATCCTCACGCCTCCCAGGCGTGACGCCCACGAAAGTCCGCACTTCCTCACGTCCCTGTGCCGGCTCCCCCACGAAAGCCTCACG
>DASZUW010000205.1:0-3337 GCA_035547475.1 Solirubrobacterales bacterium | reverse complement strand
TGATGTGGATCCCGTCGAGCTCGCCGAAGATGAAACGGCGCATGTTCGGGTTCCAGCGGCGCGTCTGGTGGCCGAAGTGGACTCCGGCCTCGAGCAGTTCCTGCAGGCCTGCCTCGGGCATGTGTTCTCCTTGATTCGGTTTGCGATGCGCCCCGGCCCGCTCGCCGGGACCCAGAATTCGACCTCTGGGCAGGATCCGGTCCGCTCTGGACGGGGGTAGAAGTGACTGGTGCTACGAGGATTGTAGGCCGTTTTCCGCGCTGCACGAGTTCACCGTGCTCTGGCACGGTCAACTCGTGCAGCGCGTCGGGGGCCGGCGCGCAGCCTCCAAGGCCCCCGCCAGGTCCGCCGGGAGCGGCGAGCTGAAGTCCAGCGGCGCCCCCGTGCGGGGGTGGCGGAAGGCCAGCCGGTGGGCGTGGAGGAATTGGCGTCCCAGGCCGTAAGGGTCCTTGCCGCCGTAGGTGGTGTCGCCGACCAGCGGGTGGCCGATGGCGGCGAAGTGGGCGCGGATCTGGTGGGTGCGGCCGGTCTCCAGGCGGGCCTCGAGGTAGGTCTCGCGCGGGAGCAGCTCGAGGACCTCGAAGTGGGTGCGGGCCTCGCGCGAGGCGGCGCCGGCGACGGCCATGCGGGTGCGGCGGCGGGGCGCGCGGCCGATCGGCGCGTCGATGGTGCCGGTGCGGGATGGGAGGCGGCCGCCGGCGAGGGCGAGGTAGCGGCGCTCGACCTCGCGCTCGCGGACGGCCCGCTGCAGCGCCGCCAGTGCCTCGGGACCCCGGGCGACCACCATCAGGCCGCTGGTGTCCTTGTCGAGGCGGTGGACGATGCCCGGGCGCTCCGGATCCCCCCCGCCGAGCAGGTCGCCGAGCTCGGAGACGAGCGTCGGCCCGCTGTGCGAGGGCGCCGGGTGGACGACCAGGCCCGCGGGCTTGTCGACCACCGCGAGGTCGTCGTCGAGGTGGACGATGCGGAGCTCAGGAGTCACGCTCGGCCCGCTCGGCTTCGCGGACGTAGATGACGAGCAGGATCACGACCCCGCAGGTGATCCCGCAGTCGGCCAGGTTGAAGGGTGGCCAGTGAGGGAGTTCGATGAAGTCGGTGACGTGGCCGTGGCGCAGGCGGTCGAGGAGGTTGCCGATCGCGCCGCCCGCGAGCAGGCCGGTCGCCACCCACATCCCCGGCCGCGCCGGGTCGCGCGAGAAGAGCCAGAGGACGACGGCGAGCGCGACCAGCGTCACCACGATCAACCCGATCCCGCTCCCCGAGGCGAGCCCGAAGGCGACCCCTTCGTTGTGGGACAGCGTCAGCTTCAGCGGCCCGAGCACGTCGACCCGTTCGCCGAGAACGATGTGGTGTTCGACTATCGACTTCACCACCTGGTCGACGACGATGACGACGACGCCGAGTGCTGCCGCGAGCCACCGGGCCCGGACCCCCCGTTCGCTCACCTGAGGATGCTGAGGACGATCCCCTCGACGATCCCGAGCGCGATCAGGGCGATGATCGGGCTGGGGTCGAAGGCGAGGTTGCCGCCGCCGATCGGCCGGATGAAGCTGCGAAAGAGGTTCAGGTAGGGATCGGTCGATTCGGTGATGAAGTCGAGCACGGCGCGCAGCCAGGGCGAGTAGGGCATCCGCGGCACGAACGAGATCAGGATGTTCAGCAGGATCAAGATCGTGTAGACGACGAAGAGCGCGCTGATGTAGTTGGCGACGTCGTCCTTGGAGAGGGCGAGCGGTAGCGCGGCGAGGGCGGTGGCGAGGCTCATCCGCGCATCCTCCGCAGCGAGCCGTCGACGGCGGCGACGAAGGCGGCGCGGGCGCCGAGTCGGTCCAGTTCCTTCAGGCCGGCCTCGGTGCTGCCGCCGGGCGAGGCGACGGCGCGGCGGACGTCGGCCGGGTCGCGGCGGCGCAGGAGCTCGGCGGTGCCGGCGGCGGTCTCGACGATCAGCTCGCGGGAGAGCTCCGGGTCGAGGCCGTCAGCGGCCCCCGCGTCGCCGATCGCCTCCACCGCGAGGGCCAGGTAGGCGGGGGCGCAGCCCATCACCGCGGTGGCGGCGTCGAAGTCCTTCTCCTCGATCTCGACCACGCGGGCGATCTTCGCGAGCGTGTCGCGGACCTCGGTCGCGGCGTCGCCGGCGACGCAGATCACGCCCTGGCGGACCTCGACGCCGACGTTCGGCATCGTCCGCAGGATCCGCGCGCCCGGCAGCGCCGCGCGCAGGCGCTCCAGCGGCGTCGCGGCGAGGACCGAGACCACCTCCTTCGCGTCCCGGATCGACGGCGCGACCGCGTCCAGCGCGGCGGGCTTCACGGCGAGGACGACGACGTCGGCGCGCGCCGCCACCTCCTGGTTGGAGAGCGCCTCCCCACCGAGCTCCTCGTCGAGCGCCGCCGCCCGCCCCGAGCCGGAGTCGGAGAAGAGCATCCCGTCGACCTCACCCGCGAGCCCGCGGGCGATCGCCGCCGCCATGTTTCCCGATCCGACGAAGCCGATGATCACGCCGCCCAGATTACCCGCGCGGTGAGTTCGCAGAAATCCGCGGATAGCGCGGAGAAGTGCGAACGCACCAGGAGGCGGTCAGGCGACGGGCGGCGGCTTGCTTTCGGCGGTCGCCGCCAGCGCCGGGTCCCAACCGCAGGTCGCGCAAGCGTGACGGAAGGCGCCCCGCGCGAAGTCGAGCGCGAGCGCGAAGGGGTCGGAGGCCGCCACGACGTCCTCCCACTCGAGCAGGTACTCGCCGAGCTCGCCGTCCCAGCGTGCGCCGGGGACGCCCAGCTCGCCGTCGGAGAACCCGGGCTGCGCCGGATGCGCATAGGCGTAGAAGGCGCCGCCGCCGTGTTTGGGGTCGCCCGGCCACCAACCGACCGCGACCTCCTGGGCGTCCATCGCGTTGCGCATGATGAAGGCGTCGGAGGGCGGCGTCGCCGCGTCCCCGGAGAAGAGGTTGACGGCGAGATCGAAGGAGCCCCACCAGGCGTTCACCGGGGTCGAGCGGCCGCGCCAGGGGGCCCGGAACGCGGCCAGGACCTGCGCGGCGCGCGTCGCCATGCCGAAGTAGGAGGCGATCGCCTGCTCGTCGTAGGTCGCGTGCTCGGTGTCCTGGTCGAGCGGGACGGTCCATGCGACCTCCTGCGGTTCGGGGTCGATCTTCGCCTCCCCGGCGACCTCGGCGACCGCCGCGAGCAGCTCGGTCGTCACCTCCCCCACCGCCCGGTGCGGGATCAGCGGCACCGCCTGGCGCTTGCCGTCGGAGGTCTCGACCAGCGCCTCGTGGCGGTGCAGGTCGAGCGCGACGACGAAGGCCCCCGTCCCGGCGGGCGCGGGCAGCGGCAGCGTC
>DASZUW010000204.1:0-9015 GCA_035547475.1 Solirubrobacterales bacterium | reverse complement strand
CCGACAACCCGACCTCGAACGCGAAGACCCGCGAGCTCCTCGGCTGGGAGCCGACCCACCCCGGCCTGATCGCCGACTACGACGCAGGCCACTACTTCGCCTGACCTCCGATGTTGATGGGCCGAAAACTCAAGACATGCTGGAGTTTTCGGCCCATCAACATGAGCGGAGCTTTGGAGAGAGCACTCGGGGAGGCGGTCGGCGCGGGGAACGTGCTGCGGGACCCTGAGGTGACGCTCGGCTATGGGACGGCCTGGGGGGCGGCGGCGGGAATCGCGCCGGCGGCGGTGGTGCGGCCCGGGGACGCGGCGGAGGCGGCGGCGGCGATGCGGGCGTGCGCGGAGCACGGCGCCCGGCTCGTGCTCCAGGGCGGCAACACGGGGTTGGTGCGCGGCGGCGTGCCCGCGAACGGGGACGAAGTCGTGTTGAGCACGGCGCGGATGGCGGCGATCGAGGAGGTCGACCGCGAGTCGCTGCAGGTGGTGGCCGGGGCCGGGACGACCCTCGAAGCGTTGCAGGCGCGCCTCGCGCCGGAGGGGCTCGAGCTGGCCCTCGACCTCGGCGCGCGCTCGCAGGCGACGCTCGGGGGCATGGCGGCGACGAACGCGGGCGGCGCGCGGGCGTTCCGCCACGGCACGATGCGTCGCCACGTCGCCGGCGTCGAGGCGGTCCTCGCCGACGGCACGGTGGTAGAGCGGCTGGGCGGCGTGCTGAAGGACTCGACCGGGTACGACTGGCCGTCCGTCCTGGTCGGCAGCGAGGGGACGCTCGCCCTCATCACCCGGCTGCGGCTGGGCCTGCGGCGGGTCGAGCGCTCGCGGGCGGCGGCGCTGGTGGCGGTCGACTCGCTCGCGCAAGGGCTGGAGCTGGCGGTGGCGCTGCGCGACCGGCCGGCCGGGCTCGAGGCGGCGGAGTTCGTGCTGCCCGAGACGCTCCGCCTCGTGTGCGAGGAGCTCGACCTGCGCCCGCCGTTCGGCGATGGAGAGGTGGCCCGACGCGCCGACGAGCGGCCGCTGGTCCTGTTCGAAGGCCGCGCGGCCGCGGGCGCCTACGAGCGCTTGGCCGAGGCGCTCGCGGAGCAACCGCGGGCCGGGGACGCGGTCCTCGCCGCGGGCGCCGACGCGGCGCGCCTCTGGCGCTATCGCGAGGGCACCGGCGAGGCGCTCGCCCGCCACCGGGTCCTGAAACTCGACGTCGCGCTGCCGCTCGCCCGCCTGGCCGACGGCGTGGCGGCGATCGAGCGCGCCGCGCGGGACGCCGGCGGCGCCTCGGTCCGCCCCTTCCTCTTCGGCCACCTGCTCGATGGCAACGTCCACGTCAACCTCGGCGACGTCGCCGACGCGCGCCGCGAGCCGATCGAACGCGCCGTCCTCGAGACGGTCCTCGCCCACGGCGGCAGCATCGGCGCCGAGCACGGCATCGGCCGCGCCAAGGTCGCCTGGCTCGCCGCCGATCGCTCCCCCGCCGACATCGCCGCGATGCGGGCGCTGAAGCGCGCCCTCGACCCGCGGGGCCTCCTCAACCCCGGCGTCCTCTTCGAGCGCCAGGGCCCACCTTGAGGCCGCCTGTAGCTTTGGTGCATGCAAGAAGTACGTGTCGTCCGCGCAGAGCCGTTTCCCGATCAGAACGATGAGGTCATCTATCCCCGCCTCTCGGAGCGCAAGCTCCACTGGCTGGAGAAGAAGAAGGGGGGCGAGCGGCGCTCGTTCGAGCCCGGCGAGGTGCTCTACGAGCACGCGGTGCGGGACGCGCCGTTCTTCGTCCTGCTGAGCGGGAAGGTCGAGTTCGTCGACCGCAAGCCGGGCAAGGACGTCCACGTCGCGGCGGCCGGCCCGCACACTTATATAGGGGACATCGCCGCGTTCACCGGGGAGCCGACGATCAGCGCGGCGGTGGCGGTTGAGCCGACCGAGGCACTCGCCTTCGAGCGCGAGGCGCTGCGCAAGATGGTCGCCGACTGGCCCGAGTTCGGCGAAATGATCTTCCGCACGCTGCTGGCGCGGCGCGCCTGGCACGAAGAGATGGGCTACGGCGTGATGCGGCTGATCGCGCCGCGGGCGTCGCGGCGGGCGTTCGAAGTGCGCGACCTGCTGGAGCGCAATCTGCTCCCCGTCCACTGGTACGACGTCGACAACGACCCCGAGTCGACCGAGATGCTGAGCTGGCTGGAGATCCCGCGCGAGGAGGTGCCGGTGCTGGTGCACGCGCGCGAGGTGCTGCGCAACCCGTCGCCGGCGCAGGTGGCGCGCTCGCTCGGGCTGCGGGCGGAGGTCGACGGGCAGCGCTTCGACCTCGTCGTGCTCGGCGCCGGGCCGGCGGGACTGGCGGCGGCGGTGTACGGGGGCTCGGAGGGGCTGCGGACGCTGGTGGTCGAGTCCTGGGCGCCGGGCGGCCAGGCCGGGACGAGCACGCGGATCGAGAACTACCTCGGCTTCCCTACCGGAATCGGCGGTCGCGAGCTGACGACGAAGGCGACGCTGCAGGCGCGGCGCTTCGACGCCGTGCTCTCCAGCTACCACCGGGCGACGGAGCTCGCCGACGGCCCGGAAGGGCTCGTGCGGATCGACCTCGACGACGGCCAGCACGTGCTGGCGCGCTCGCTGGTGATGGCGACCGGCGCGCGCTGGCGCGAGCTCCACGCCGAGGGCATGGACCGCTTCCGCGGCGCCGGTGTCTACCACGCGGCGATGCCGACCGACGCCGAGCGGGCGCGCGACAAAGACGTGATCGTGATCGGCGGCGGCAACTCGGCCGGGCAGGCGGCGGTGGCGCTGGCCCAACGGGCGCGCAGCGTGCGCGTGATCGTCCGCGGCACGGCGCTCAAATCGACGATGTCGGACTACCTCGTCGGCCGGGTCGAACGCTCGCCGCGGATCGAGGTCCTCACCGAAACCGAGGTCGTCGCCCTCCACGGCGAGGCCGTCGTCGAATCGGTGACGCTCCAGACGCGCGACGGCTCCCGCCGCGACGTCCCCACCAGCGCCGTCTACGTGATGATCGGCGCCGACCCCTGCACCGAGGTCTCCGACGGCATGCTCGCCACCGACGACGCCGGCTTCCTCCTCTGCGGCGAGGGCGCCCACAACTGCGCCGGCCACATCGCCTGGCCCCTCTCCGACCGCGAGCCGGCCCTCCTCGAGACCGTCCGCCCCGGCGTCTTCGCCGCCGGCGACGTCCGCGCCGGAGCCTCGAACCGCGTCGCCGGCGCAGTCGGCGACGGCGCCCTCGTAGTCCGCTTCGCCCACGAGCTCCTGTCGGACGCGGCGCCCGCGAACGTGGGCGCGCCGGGCTAGGGCCCGGAAGAGACGGAGGATCCGCGAGGGACGGGCGGGGGACCCGGCCCTCTCGGCCAGGACCCGGGTCGGCGGTGGCCGTGGCCGAGAGGGCCGGGTCTGTGGGGAGCGAGGAGGGATCGAGGCGGGCGGGTGACGCGGGGAGCGACGGATGGCTCACGAGAGCGTCACCGAGGTGAGGCGCCGTGACGAAGAGCGTGAGAACTCCACGCTCCCTCCCGTCTTCCTCATGCCTTCCCACCACTCAAGACTTTGCTGTGGAGCGAAACTGTCGCTATGCGACAGAAAGGCTCCACAGGCGCCTTCGGTGGCCCTGGCCGTGGAGCGAACCTCTCGCTATGCGAGAGAAAAGCTCCACAGCCGCAGGGGCCCGATGTCGATGGGCCGAAAAGTGCGCCATATCGTGGTTTTTCGGCCCATCAACATCCTGGGCCACCTGAGGCCGTGACGGGACCCGCGCACTTCGTCACGAACCCGCGCCCCCTGTTTCACGAAAGCCTCACGTCCTGGGCGCCTCATGGGGGTCACAGCCTGTCAGGCCCCCCATGAGGCGCCCAGGACGGGCCTTCCGCCCCCCGAAGCGCCGTGGACGGCCCGAGCCGAATCACTCCCGCCCCACCGCCTCGCGAGCCTTCCACGGCCATCCCGCGGCGGTGGACCTGGCGGGCGATCCAGGTGTGCTGCGGGAACCGGCCGGCGTCGGGCCGGTATTCGTCCCGGCGGCCGCCGTGGGTCGGGTCGACGGAGTTGCACCCGGGCGGGGCGCCGGCGCCGCGGTGCTCGCGCCGAGCGTCGCCAGGCCGAGGACGACGGCGAGCGGCCTACGCACGCTCGAGCACGACGACGGGGATCTCGCGGTCGGTTTTCTCCTGATAGGCGTCGTAGTCGGGCCAGGCGGCGGTCATCTTCTCCCACATCCGCGGCTTCTCCTCCGGCGTCGCGGTGCGGGCGCGCGCCTTGAAGCGGTCGCCTTTGACCTGGACTTCGACGTCGTCGGGATTGGCCTCGAGGTTGAGGAACCAGGCGGGCGGGGTCGGCGAGCCACCTTTCGAGGCGACGACGAGGTAATCGTCGCCGTCGGGCTCCATGATCAGCGCGTTCGCCCGCTCCTCACCGGATCTGCGGCCCTTGGTGAAGAGGACGAGGATCTTCGTCCCGTTCCGCCACTCGTAGCCCTCCTCCCCGTTCGTCTCGATGTAACGCCGGACGTGCTTGTCGCCGAAAAGCTCCTCTGAGGTAGTCATGCGCAGAGGCTACCCACCGACCGGGGCCGGCTACCCGCGCGGCGCCGCTAGGCGACCTCGGGGCTCTCGATCAGCTTCCGCGAGGGCGCGGCCGGGCGCAGCCTCGTGGCGGCCTCGGGACGCAGGCCGTCGAGGAAGATGCCGAGATAACGCTTCCAGAGGTCGGCGCGCAGGCCGGGGAAGGGGAGCTCGGCGAGCGAGACGACCGCCGACATCAGGAACATCAGGTCCTGCCCCGCGACGTCGTCGCGCAGGGCACCCGCCTTCTGGGCGCGGCGCACGAGCTTCGAGGTGAGGTCGATGATGCGGCGGCGCTCGGCCGCCAGGATCGGCGAGGCGACGCACTTCTCCTTCGTCGCGCCGGCGATCCCGTGGTCGACCGCGGCGCGTTCGGCCATCTCGTAGAGGAAGCGTTCGACCCCCCGCCAGGGGTCCTCGTCCTCCAGGCACGATTCGGCGAGCTCGGCCGATTCCTGGAACTGCACGGCGATGATGGCGGTGACCAGGTCGTCCTTGGTCGGAAAGCGACGGAAGAGGGTCGCCTCGCCGACCCCGGCGCGGGCGGCGATCTCCGCCGTCGAGGCCTCGAGCCCGCGCTCGGCGAAGACCGCGGTCGCGGCGGCGACGATCCGCTCGCGGTTGCGCGCCGCGTCGGCCCGAAGCGCGGTTGCACTCTCACCCGCTGCCATCAGGGGAAGAGTATCCGCCGCGTCCGCGGGTCCCAAGTCGCCCGGCGGCGCCGTGCCCGGTGGGAGGAGAGATGACCGGGCACGGCGATCCGCTAGGCGATCGGCATCGCGACGGTGTCGCCGGACTCGATCCGGGCGACGTCCCGCCGGCGCAGCAGGAGCGACGCGGCGACCGTGCCGGCGACGACCAGCGCCGCGGCGACGACGAACGCCGTCTGGAATCCCGACACCAGCGCTTCCTGCTGGTCGAGGAAGGTCGGCTTGCCGACGATCCCGCCGAGGAAGTCCGAGGTCCTCGAGTTGGCGATGCTGGAGAGGACGGCGAGGCCGAGCGCCCCGCCGATCTGCTGCGAAGTGTTGAAGATCCCCGACGCAAGGCCGGCGTCGCGCTCCTCGACGTTGGTGGTCGCGACGAGCGTCAGCGAGACGAAGGTCGCCCCCATCCCGATCGACATCGGGAAGAGGCCGCCGACGACGCCCGGGTAGTGACCGCCGACCTTGGTCGTGGCGGCGAGCACCGCGAGTCCGGCGGCGGCGACCAGCATCCCGGCCAACAGCACCGGGCGCAGGCCGACGCGGGGGATCGATTTCTCGGCGATCGTCGCGCCGATGCCGATGCCCGCGGTGACCGGCAGGAAGGCGAGGCCGGTGGTCAGCGGCGAGTAGCCGAGGATGTTCTGCAGGTAGAGCGAGGCGAAGTAGAACATCGCGAAGAGCCCGCCCGCGACCATCAGGAAGACGCCGTTGCCGGTCGCCAGCGAGCGCAGCCGGAAGAGATCCAGCCGCACCAGCGGGGCGGGCGAGCGCCGCTCGATCAGGACGAAGGCGACGAGCAGGGCGACGCCGAGCGCGGCGACGCCGAGCGTCTTGCCGGAGCCCCAACCCCAGCTCGAGGCCTCGACGATCGCGTAGACGAGAGCGACGAGGCCGCCGGTGACGGTCGTCGCGCCGGCGATGTCGAAGTGGCGCAGGGCGCCCTCCTGGACCGAGTTCGGAACCCACCTGAGCGCGGCGAAGACGATCCCGACGCCGACCGGCACGTTGACGAAGAAGATCCACTCCCATGACAGGCTTTCGACGAGGAAACCGCCGAGCAGCAGGCCGACGGCGCCGCCGCCCGCGGCGACGCCCGCCCAGACGGAGAGCGCTTTGGTGCGCTCGGCGCCCTCGTCGAAGGAGGTGGTGATGACCGAGAGCGCGGCGGGCGAGAGCATCGCGCCGCCGAGGCCCTGGATGGCGCGGCCGACGATCAGCATCCCCTCCGAGGTCGCCAGCCCGTTGAACAGCGAGGCCGCCGCGAAGAGGGCGACGCCGGCGAGGACCAGCGAGCGCCTGCCGAGCAGGTCCGCGGCGCGCCCGCCGAGCAGCAGGAAGCCACCGAAGAACAGCGTGTAGGCGTTGACGACCCAGGCCAGCGAGGTGTCGGAGAAGCCGAGGTCGCTCTGGATCGCGGGCAGCGCGACGTTCACGATCGTCGCGTCGAGGACGACCATGAACTGGCCGAAGCAGACGACGACGAGGGCGAGCCAGGGATTGAAGTGACGGTGATCGCTCCGGTTCATGGTCGGCCACCCTAGCAGAAACCGGAGCGCCTGCTCCGCTAAAACGGAGTTGCGGCTCCGGAGCTTCGTCACACAGCGCGGGTTGCCGACCCGGCGGATCGTCGCGGCGCCCCGCGCCGGGTTGGCGACGCGCGGGCGCCGGGTTGGCGAGAATCGGCGCGTGGCCGTCGCCCTCCCTGCCGCCGAGATCGAGCTGAGCGCCGCGCAGGCGCGGCGGGCGGCGATCGCCGCGCAGGGGCTCGCGGCGCCGCGGCCGCGCGGGCGGGTCGACGTGCGGCACCTGCGGCGGGCGCTCGACCGGGTCGGGATCGTCCAGCTCGACTCGGTCAACGTCTTCAGCCGCTCCCACTACATGCCGCTCTTCTCGCGGCTCGGGCCGTATCCGCGGGAGACGCTCGACCAGCTGACCGCCCACCAGGACGGCCAGGACCGGCGCGCGCGGGCGGATCGGCGCGAGCTCTTCGAGTACTGGGGGCACGAGGCATCGCTGATCCCGATCGACATGCAGCCGCTGCTGCGCTGGCGGATGGCGCGGGCCGACGAGCTCGCCTGGACGGGCGTGGCGCGGGTGACGCGGGAGGAGCCGCGGCTGGTGCGGCGGGTGCTGGAGCTGGTGCGGGAAGAGGGGCCGATCCGCGCGGCCGCGGTCGGCAGCCCGAAGCGGGTGCGGCGGCCGGGCGAGATGTGGAACTGGAACGCGGGCAAGAAAGCGCTCGAGTACCTCTTCTTCTCCGGCCAGGTGACGGCGGAGCGGCGGGTCAACTTCGAGCGCCTCTACGACCTGCCCGAGCGCGTCCTCCCGCGCGGCGTGCTGGAGCTGCCGACGCCGCCGCAGGAGGAGGCGCAGCGGGAGCTCCTGCTCTTCGCCGCGCGGCGGCTCGGGGTGGCGACGGAGCCCGACCTCGGCGACTACTTCCGGCTGCCGCGCAAGGAGTCGAAGGCGCGGGTCGCGGAGCTGGTCGAGGCGGGCGCGCTGCGCACGGTCGCGGTCGACGGCTGGGGCGCGCCCGCCTACGCGCCGCCGGAGCTGAAGGTGCCGCGGCGGGTGCGGGCCCGGGCGCTGCTCACCCCCTTCGACTCGATGGTCTGGGCGCGCGAGCGGACCGAACGGCTCTTCGGCTTCCGCTACCGGATCGAGATCTACGTCCCGGCGCCGAAGCGGGTCCACGGCTACTACGTCCTGCCCTTCCTGCTCGGCGACCGGCTGGTCGCGCGGGTCGACCTGAAAGGCGACCGCCAGGCGGGCGTGCTGCGGGTGGTCGGCGCGTTCGCGGAGGCGGGCGTCGAGGAGGGCGAGGTCGCGCGCGAGCTGGCCGACGAACTGCGGCTGGTGTCGGGGTGGCTCGGGCTCGGCGGCGTCGAGGTCGGGCGCAAAGGCGACCTGGCGGCGGCGCTGCGGCGGGCGCTCGAGGCGGGCGGCGGATGAACGGCAGCGGCTACACCTTCGGCGACTCCGACCTGGCCGCGCGCCGGCTCGCGCTGGTCGCCGCGACCTTCGCCAAGACGACGCGCCAGTTCCTGCTGACGCGGGCGGGCGCGGCGCCCGGCTTCGCGATCGACCTGGGCTGCGGGCCGGGCTTCAGCACCGAGCTGATCCGGGCGACGGTCGGCCCGGCGCGCCTCCTCGGCGTCGACGTCTCGCCCGCGTTCGTCGCCGCGGCGGCGCAACGCATCGCCGACGACCGCACGCGCCTGCTCTGCGCCGACGTCCTCGACCTGCCGCTGGAACTGACCGATGCGGACCTGATCTTCGCGCGCATGCTGCTGACGCACCTGCGCGACCCGCTCGCCGCGATCGACGTCTGGCGCGGTCGACTCTCCGAGGGCGGCGTGCTCCTGCTGGAGGAGGTCGACTCGATCGCGACCAAGGACCCCACCCTCGCCGGCTACCTCGACCTGCAGCGCCTGATGCTCGCCGCCAACGGCCAGGCGCTCGACGTCGGCCCGCGCCTCGACGAGGGCCTGCGCGAACACCCGGCGCTGGGGAGCAACGCGGTGGTCGAGCTCGCCGTCCCCGCTCCGGTCGCCGCGCGCATGTTCGCGATGAACCTCGAGACCTGGCGCGACCGCCCGGCGGTGACCGACGCGCACGAGCCGGCGGAGCTCCGCGCCCTCGCCGCCTCCCTGGAGCGCATCGCCCAGGCCGAGGCCCCGGCGCCGCCGATCACCTGGCGCCTGCGCCACCTCGTCCTCACCGCCCCCCCTCCCCGTTGATGGGCCGAAAACT
>DASZUW010000203.1:0-2250 GCA_035547475.1 Solirubrobacterales bacterium | reverse complement strand
GGCGCGGGCGGCGCGCTGCTCGGCGGCGAGCTCGGCGTCCGGGGGGCCGCCCGCGAGAGCGACGGCGCAGCGCTCCTCCAGGTAATAGGCGGCGATGCAGGCCGGGCCCAGCGCCGGGCCGGTCGCCAGACCGCCGTTGGCGGCGATCACGAGGCAGTCGCCGTCGCCGAGCGCGGCGGCCAGCGCCGCGCCGCCGGCGGCGTCGGTGACGAGTTCGGGTTCGGTGAAGAGGCGAACGTCGCCGGCGAGGCCGCCGAGCCCGTGGGCCTGCGCCGGCGCCAGGCCGCGCGCGCCGGCCGCCGCCAGCGCCGGCGAGTGGGTGCGGCAGATGGCTCCGACGTCGGGGCGGGCGGCGTACACCGCCGTGTGCATCGCCACCTCGAGTGGCGCCGAGTCGGCGTTCGAGAGCGGCGTGCCGTCGTCGGCGACCGACACGACCCGATCGGCCCGAGCGTCGCCCAGCGGGTCGGTGGAGGTGATCGCGAAGCCGCCGTCCCGGCGGGCCGAGACGTGCCCGAAGGCCGTCACCAGCCCGGCCGCGGCGAGGAGCCGCGCGGCGAACGCCACGCCCTCGCAGGTCTCGCGGTCGGGGCCGGAGCCGGCGCCTTTCACGATGCGGCCGCGGTCGAAGCGGACGACCCCGACAGACGTCGGTCGAACGAGGTCCGGGTCAGGGCGACGCCGCCCTGCGGCGCGACGACGATCGTGTCCTCGAGGCGCACCCCGGCGCCACCGCGGACCCCCGGGATCCAGATGAGCGGCTCGATCGCCATCGTCATCCCCTCCTCGAGCGGGACGGTCTCCGCCCCCGGCAAAACCTCGCCGACGTACGGCGGCTCGTTGGCGCCGATCCCGACCCCGTGGCCGATGAACAAGGAGAGGAAGGAGTCGTCGAGACCATGCTCGGCCCCCGCGGCGCGCACGGCGGCCGCCACGTCGTCGTTGGTGTTGCCGGGGCGCATCGCCGCCGTCGCCGCCATCAGCGCGGCGTGGACGGCGCCGAAGACGCGGCGTTGATCGTCGTTCGGCTCGCCGCAGATCACCGTCCGGCCCATGTCGGCGAAATAGCCGTTCCACATCGCCCCGATGTCGATGAACACGAGGTCGCCCTCGCGGATGATCTTGTCGGAGGCGAAGCGGTTCGGTGGCGCCATGTGCTCGCCGGAGGCGACGAACGGCGTCGCCAGGTGCGCCATCTCCCCGCCCAGGCGGTAGAGCGCGCTCATCGCCGCGGCGACCACGTCGTTCTCGCGGACGCCGGGGGCGACGGCGGCGATCGCCGCCTCGGTGGTCGCCTCGGCGATCGCGCTCGCCTCCTGCATGACCGCCAGCTCGAGCTCCGACTTGACCCGGCG
This sequence comes from Solirubrobacterales bacterium, assembly GCA_035547475.1. Taxonomy (GTDB): domain Bacteria; phylum Actinomycetota; class Thermoleophilia; order Solirubrobacterales; family 70-9; genus VAYN01. The sequence continues at coordinate 895 of DASZUW010000203.1, read as the reverse complement.
CGCCGACTGCATCACCGCGTCGCCATCCTCGAGCGTCAGCCCGGGCAGCGCGCGGCCCAGCTCGAGGACCTGCGCGTAGGCGAGCTCGTCGAGCCCGAGGCGCGCGCGGCCGAGGCCACGGCGGTCGAGAGCGGGCGCCACCACCGACTCGACGGCGCCGGCGATCAGGCCGCGCGCCTCCATGATCGGCACGGCGTGGACCTCCTCGACCCAGGGCATCACCGCCCGCACGCGGTCGACCTCACCGCCGGAGACGAAGAGGACGAGGTCGTCGGGAGTCAGGAGGCAGCCGTTCAACAGCGCCGTCTTGCCCTGGATCAGCTGCGCCCGCAGCCCGCTCACGTAGCGGACGTTCTCGTCCTTCCAGAGCAGCAGCGCATCGAGGTCGGACTCGGCCAAGGCCCTGCGCGCCGCGGCGAGACGCTGCTCGCGAAGCGCCGCCATGTCGAGCCGTTGCTCGTAGTCGACCGCGCCCCCGCCGCGGGCGAACGAGGCCAACCGCTCAGTCATCCTCCTCCTCCGCGATCTTAGCCTCCAGCTCCCGCATCACGTCGGGGTCGCGCAGCGTCGTCACGTCCCCCAGCGCCCGGCCCTCGGCGATGTCGCGCAGGAGGCGGCGCATGATCTTGCCCGAGCGGGTCTTCGGCAGGTCGTCGGCCCAGACGATCCTCTTCGGTCTGGCGAATCTGCCGATCCGCGTGGCGACCGTGTCGCGGATGCCCTGCTCGACCTCCGCGGAGGGCTCCGTGCCGCCGCGCAGGGTGACGAAGGCGCAGATCGCCTGGCCGGTGTCGGGGTCGGACTGGCCGATCACCGCCGCCTCGGCGACGCCCGGGTGGGCGACGATCGCCGACTCGACCTCGGCGGTCGAGAGCCGGTGGCCGGAGACGTTGAC